>PTJW01000055.1 GCA_002937495.1 Pseudomonadota bacterium
TTATTTATATTACAGTATAAAAAAAATAAAATCTAATTAAAAATCATAAAAATACCACTAAAGATAGAATAATCTGCATTTTTGTGCATTGCACATACTTTTTATATGGTAATTTAACCTTAAAAATATTAATATTATATTATCTTTAAAAATAATAACTAAAATACAAATATAACTTTAGAAGATAATAGGACTATATAAAATTAAAGATATTGCAACCATAATTATTGCAGATTTTAATATTTATTTTTAGAGGTTATTCAATAAAAAATGAAATAATGAAAGAACAGAAAAATCATGGATACACTACACGAAAATATTCAAGAAGGTTCTCTACCATTTTTAACTGAACAGCAAGAACCTGCTTATAAAGGTTTTATTGGCGGAGACTGGGAAACAGAAGTTAATGTTAGAGATTTCATTCAAAAAAACTATACTGAATATCAAGGTGATGCTACATTTTTAGCTGGACCTACTCAAAATACTCTAAAACTTTGGAAAGATGTTTTAGAACTTATGAAAGAAGAAAACAAAAAAGGCGTACTTGACGCTGATAATGAAGTTGTTTCTTCTATTATTTCACACAAAGCAGGTTATATCAACAAAGACTTAGAAACTATTGTTGGTTTACAAACTGATGCTCCACTAAAAAGAGCTATGATGCCATTTGGTGGCTTTAGAGTTGCTAAAGGTGCGCTAGAGTCTAACGGTTTTGAAATTTCACCCAAAACAGAAGCAGCCTTTGATGCTTTAAGAAAAACTCACAACGATGGTGTATTTGATGCTTATACTCCAGAAATTAGAGCTGCTCGTTCAGCTGGTATTGTTACAGGTTTACCAGATGCTTATGCTCGTGGTAGAATTATTGGTGACTACAGAAGAGTTGCGCTATACGGTATTAACAGACTACTTGAAGATAAAGTAGCTCAACTAGCTTCATTAGAAACAGAAAGCCTAACAGAAGATACAATTAGACTTCGTGAAGAAATCAACGAGCAAATGAAATCTCTTAAAGAGCTTGTTGTAATGGCTAAAGAATACGGTTTTGATATTACTCGCCCTGCTGAAAACTCACAAGAAGCTATCCAGTGGCTATACTTTGGTTACCTAGGTGCTATTAAAGAGCAAAACGGCGCTGCTATGTCATTAGGTCGTGTATCTACATTCTTAGATATTTATGTTGAAAGAGATATTAAAGCAGGTAAAATTACTGAAGAGCAAGCTCAAGAAATGATGGACCACTTTGTTATGAAGCTTAGAATGGTTCGCTTCATGAGAGCTCCAGAATATAACCAACTATTCTCAGGTGACCCTGTTTGGGTAACAGAATCAATTGGTGGTATGGGTCAAGATGGTCGTTCATTAGTAACTAAGTCTTCATTCCGTGTATTACACACATTAAACAACTTAGGCCCTGCCCCAGAGCCAAACCTTACTGTTCTATGGTCTACACAATTACCTCAAGGCTTTAAAGATTTCTGTTCAAAAACTTCTATTGATACTTCATCTGTTCAATACGAAAACGATGATTTAATGAAACCTTACTGGGGTGATGATTATGGTATCGCATGCTGTGTATCTGCTATGAGAATTGGTAAGCAAATGCAGTTCTTCGGTGCTAGAGCAAACTTAGCTAAAGCTATGCTATATGCTATTAACGGCGGTAAAGATGAAAAATCAGGTAAACAAGTTGGCCCAATGCTAGCTCCTATTACTTCAGAGTACCTAACATATGATGAACTAATGCCTCGTTTTGATTCTATGATGGACTGGTTAGCAAGAGTTTATGTAAACGCATTAAACGCTATTCACTACATGCATGATAAATACTACTATGAAAAACTAGAAATGGCTCTACACGATAGAGACGTATTTAGAACAATGGCTTGTGGTATTGCTGGTTTATCTGTAGTAGCAGACTCACTTTCAGCTGTTAAAAATGCTAAAGTTAAAATTATCCGTGATGAGCGTGGCATTGCTACAGACTTTGAAACAACAGGTGAATTCCCTTGCTTTGGTAATAATGATGATAGAGTTGATGAAATCGCAACTGATTTAGTTAAAACATTCATGACAAAAATCCGTAAGCAACCTATGTACAGAAACGCTTACCCTACTCAAAGTGTATTAACTATTACATCAAATGTTGTTTATGGTAAGAAAACAGGTACAACTCCAGACGGTAGAAAAGCTGGCGAACCATTTGCTCCAGGTGCTAACCCAATGCACGGTAGAGATACAAAAGGTGCATTAGCTTCTATGAAGTCATTAGGTAAATTACCTTACGAGCATGCTCAAGATGGTATTTCATACACATTCTCTATTGTACCAGGTGCATTAGGTAAAGATGAAGACTCAAGAGTTAAAAACATGTCAGGTCTATTAGATTCATACATGGCTGATATGGGTCACCACATCAATGTTAACGTATTTGATAGAGAAACTCTACTAGATGCTATGGAACACCCTGAGCTATACCCTCAGCTAACTGTTCGTGTATCTGGTTATGCCGTTAACTTTATTAAGCTAACTAAAGAACAACAACAAGATGTTGTAGATAGAACATTCCACAAATCTTGCTAAGTTGTTAACATATATAAAATAAAAAAGCCACCCATTTGGGTGGCTTTTCGCTTAACAAGTTTTTTAATTATAAAGTCTTTTATCTTCTCGGTAGAGAGTAGCTACCGTAGTTGTTATTTGAAGATATGTAACTAATAAAGTTACTGTCATTGCAATGTAAAACCATTGACCTACTAAAATAATACAAGCAAATATTAAAACTATTGAAGTAAGGCATATCACAATAAATGTGACTACGGTAAAAAATATAAAGATTAATAAGCTTAACAGCACACCGCTATTTTTGGTAGATTCTAAATAAAAACCTAAATTTATAACTATTGCTAATACCATCATTACTGCCAGCAATGGCATCAACGATGGTATATTATTTACAGTTATTCCTAAGTTAAAAAATATAGAAACAAATAAAAAAGCACTAGTAGCAGAAAATAACAGTTGAAATAACATACGATTACTCATAGTTTTCTCCAAGGTAAAAGGATAAAATTATCCTTAAAAACATAATTAGTATATAAATTTATAGCTACTATTATTAAAATTTTTCTGACAAATAAAAAAGGCCTGCTATTGCAGACCTTTTATTTTTCGCTTAATCAACTCCGTTAGGATATAACTCCTTAAAGCGTTTTTGATTATTTTTCTCTCGTTTGTACTCAGTGTACTTAATTGCTGCAAACATAAACCCGAATAACGGGAAAGTTATTTTAGCAATGCCCATGAAGCCAGCTTGCGGGAAGCCAATCAGCACAGCAAACGTTACAAGTAAAGTACCAGCGATGAAAATCATTAATTGTTTAAGCATTTTTGTTCCTTAATATTTGTTTGATTGAATTTCTTGATTGATGACTTCATTGTGGTACATATGCTTTATAGCAGTAAGACCAAAAACAATAATCACAAGATAGTGACTGCTAATATCACCACCAAAAAACTTCAGGGCTGATGCTAAAGCCACACAAAGTGTGGCAAAAAACAGCGCTACAATAAATGATTGAATTGCCTTTATTTCCAATAGCAGAATATTAGCAATAGAGCTAATAAAATATACGGCTAGAAATACGACAAAGACGTTAATATCAAACTTCACCATGCAAATAACCATAGTAAAAATACATAATGAAACAAATGTGCTAAGATTAATTTTCATAATTGAACCTATTATTAAGATAAATTTATTAAGAAATACTTCTCATATAAGCTATATAGAAAACATAGCTTCAAAAAAAGAATGAAAAGTTAAATTATTATAACTATAAACCCAACTTTTTAGCTGACAAAAAAGCCACCCTTTCAGGTGGCTTTAAAGCATTAACCGTTTTAAAACGGACGATATTGAATAATAATTGAAACCGCGTAGGCCATTGTAGCTAAGTAAACAACAAGAATACTTAAAATAGCCAAAGTTTTTTCCATCAGATCAACACCACCAGATTGAGTGAAACTAAACACATTTGGTAGCCATAGATATGTATATGCATAAGCCATTGAAGATACTAAGCAAATGCATAAACAAACTTTAAGCAATAGACTTGAAACACTCATAATAAAAAACACAGCTGCCATATACCATAACAATGAAGAAATTAATGTTACTTTATACAGTGTTGGTTGAAAGTGTTTTGACATTACACGATTTGGAAACACATTAAGTTCGCGGAAAATTGTATTTCTTAGATTATCAGATATACAACGCCCCCCAAATAAAAAGAAAAACAGAAAAATACCATAATAAGCTACATCAGCCGAATCCTTTACATCTGACTTTGTGGCAAACTCAATAAAGCTTGAAACTAAGTAAAAGAAGAAGAATACTAATGACTCTATCAGCAAAACCTTAAAAAAGACATTTGAGACAGTTTGGTTATTAAGTGTACTTGTATTCATAAATCACCTATTAAGAAAGTTTAAAGCCTCAAAATGAGGCTTTATTATTAAGATTAAGTAGTTTGTAGTTTACAAACTGTTTCAGCCACTGCCTTTATTGACAATAAGCTAATAACAATCATAAATGCCAAACCTATAAAAATAAGCAATACAACTTTACCTGCTTGAATAAACATAGCAACCTCCTTAGTTAGTTGCCTGCTGCCCTTGCGTGTTAAGTTTAAAAACTTTTAAGATGTAAGCTAAATGCAAAGCCGTTGCTATGGACATTGCATAAAAAGAATCAACAAGAATAAACAACGATACTGCTAAACCCAAATACAAACTTAAAACCCCAAATGCTAAAATTAGAATAAGGGTTACATACTGTATAAGGGGAACAACTGAGTAAGCCTTTGGAGAGTACAACATAACTCCAAATATAACTGTTGTTAATGACAGCAACGCTGTTAAGCTTAGTGTAGTTTTAGGGTTAACTTCAAAATACTTATAAGTAAGGTATATCACTGATAACATTAAGAAGTAAGAAACGATAGTTACTGCCAGTTTTCTTTTATCCATAAAAAAACTCCTGAGTATTAAGAATTGAGCATATTATAATACTAAATAGTTAGCATTTCAATATATAATTGCAATAAAAAAGCCTTATCTTTTAAGGATAAGGCTTTAATTTAGACTATTTAGAAATTTCGTCATTTTTAAAAATTCGATAATACGCTAGCTCTAACCCTGTTAACATTAATAAAGCCAATGAACCAGAGGCAAAAACTAAGAATAACAAAAGTATTTTAATATACTTCATAGTTTACTCCTAACAAGCTATAAGTTCATTTAAGATAAACGCGGTAACAGTTTTTGCTTAAATTGTTTTAAGGCAGAGCAAATACAATAAATCACAACAAATGCTGTAAAACTTGCAAGTAGTGATTCAACAAAGCTAAAGCTGAATACTTCTATAAAGAAAGTCACAATTTCAGATGAGATACCAATTGAAATAAATAAACCCCATATTAAAGTGACTATAATTTTAAGAATGATCTCCATAAATAGACCTCCACAGACAAAACCAACTAACGGTAAAAAATCTACTAATTATTATAATCATTAACAAATTAATTTCAACATAAAAAGCCCGCTGTAAAAACGGGCTTTCATAATTTTTATACTTTAATTACTTTAAGAAGTCTTAAAATCTATTTAAATATTCAGCTAAATAACATAAAGCAATTAAACTAACTAGTACTTTATAGATTTACATACATTTCAAATAACTCTGCATCTACTGTAAGCTCTTGCTCGTCTTTATCTAAACTAAGAACCATATCTTCAGTAAATGGAATTAATACTTTAGTAACTTTTTTATCTTCTTTTTCAACTGGGTTTGCTAGTTTAACTTCTAAAACTGTATTAGCGCCATTATCAAATGCATCTACCACATTTCCTAAAAAGTTATTAGCATCATCTAAAATTTCGTATTCTTTTAATTCAAAGTAGTAAATTTCATCATCATCTTCTTGAGGGAACTCTTCATGAGATAAGTACAGGTAAGTTTTACGAGCTTTTTCAGCGTCGTTTCTATTATGAATTTCTGCAAACTTAATTAATAAGCCTTTATTTGATGATCTAACAGCATTTACTTTTAAAGTTTTATCTTCTACTGTTGTTAAAATTAAACCTTTTTCAATTAAATCACTATCATCTAAAAGTGACTTAACTAAAACCTCACCTTTTAAACTGTGAGCCTGAGTAATTACACCTACACATAAAAAACCATCTTTTTTAGGAATGTTAAATCTTGCCATTATTTACCTCGTTTATAATATTTACTAAATTTGTATTGAATATAACACAACAAGCCTTAAAAGTCAGCTATATTATTGACTTAATAAACTTATAGTAATATAATTAATTTTACAAAACTCCCTTTCTTAATACAAATGGTGACTTTATGAAAAAAAGAACCCAAAACAAAAAGACACGCAAACAGGCCGAGGCCTTAAAAAATCTTTCGTACTTTCATAAACTAGTTTTAAATGCTGGTTTTCAATCTCAAAAAAAACGCTTACAACAACTATTTTGGCTAGTTAATATTGCAGCTCTAATTATTGCTGTAAACTTAAGTGTGTATACTGTTTATGCATTTATTGCATTTGCATTTGCTACTGTTGTATCGTACAAAATAAATTTGATTGTAACTTTAAATAACTCAATCAAAAATAAACACTCTATGATGCAGCCAACTAAACTACCCTACTTAATTGAACAACACAAACAAAAGCCAGAAGTTAACGCTAAGCTTGCAGATTCATTAAGTGACAGCGTTATTATTAACTTTTTGCTAACAGGTGCTATTTTAGGTTCTCAATATATTGCTTTTA
>PTJW01000056.1 GCA_002937495.1 Pseudomonadota bacterium
CCTGCAATTAAGTGGGCAACAGATAATGCTGTTATGATTGGTTATGCTGGAGGTATTAGATATTTTGACAAATCAAATGATAACAAATTTGACACACTAGATGCAAAACCAACACCAAGATGGCCTTTAGCTAGTCTAAAAAAGGTTGAATTGTAATTATTTTTGATGTACTATATTTAATGTATGTAACTTACACATAAAAGTCTAAAGGATAAAATGATGAAAAAAATTATTATTAGCTTATTAAGTATTTTTGTAGCAACATCAGCAATTGCTGATAACAATACTAAAGAAGGCTACGGTACTAGATATTTCCCAGGTATGGAGTTATTTCCTAAAGTTAGACCTGTAGAACACAAAAAAGAATTAGCACCTGATTCAAAACCAGAAAATCTTTTACAAGATGCTAAGTCTATATCTGACATTAAATTAAAACTAATTACAGAGCAAGATCCTGATGGTGAAAAACTACAATGGAGCCTAGACCTTCCATTTAGATATGTTTTCTTAACTCGTTTTGCTACAATGCAAAGAGCTGATAATTACACTCCAGAAGAAGATACTTGGGGCAGAAGCTACCAAAAACTTGAAATTCAATTTGTAAGATCAGATGGTAAAGTTCTACCTCCTTACTACTTATATAGAAACACAATTACTGTTAACAATGTTACTTATGTAGATAACTCTAAAGAAATTGAAGACTGGTTATTTTCAACTGTTAGAAACTACAAACAGCTTGAAGTTGTTAATGTAGCTTTAAACATCGATGATTATAATAGATGTAAAGAAATTGGCAATCTACACCATGAAACAGACCCAGAACAGTGTATTTTCCCAGATGGTACAACATTCTTAAATGTTAACACAGAACTAAAAGAAGATACTATCAGAACATTTAACTTTGACGATTGCTTTGCTAACAAAAACCCAATTGTTGCAGGCTTCCCAAGAAGATGTGTAGCACCAGGAGGTAGACTATACACAGAACAACCAAAAGTTAGATAATCAAGCTTAATTCTAAAACTAGTCTACTAAAAATAGGCTAGTTTTTTTATAAAACAACAAAAAGGATAACAATTATGATTTTTAATAAAGGTGCCATGTTCGGTCTTGATGCCAGAATTGCTTTAGCTATTTTTGGTGCACTATCTGTTATTAGTGGTGCGGCATTATATTCAGCTATTCAACAAAGTAAAGTTGTTGCCTTAGTAACAGATTTAAATGAAATTGGTAAAGCATATACTGCTTTTGCTCTTGACACAGGCCAAGATTTACCAGAGCTTAAAAGCCCTCTTTTATATGCAGACTCATATGATTTAATTGAAAATACAAAAAATTATACTAATTGGAATGGCCCATACCTTTCTTATGATAAATTAGCTACTGATACCACATACCGTAGTTTAAGCCATCCATCTTACTATGCGGTAAGAACAGCTCCTTTAAGCGGTGGAACTTGGGGTAATACAAACTTAGGTGACTGCACAGCTGGCAACCCTTGCTTTTTATGGGCAATGATTAATAATGTACCGAATGAACTAGCTACCGCAGCTGATATTTATGTTGACGGTACATATAATAAAACTGAAGGCAACTTTAGAATTCATGATTCTAACGGAACTGCCGCTGCTGCGCATGTATACTTTAAAATACAACCAACATTAAACCAACCATAAAGAAAAAAATTAATATATTTATCAAATATTTTTAATATTATCTTGAAATTAAAAGGTTGACATCTTATATTATTTGCTGTATTTTACAATACAATGTTAGTTATAGAAGTTGAATTTTGACTCTAATAAAAAGGAAACTATGTTATGAAAAGAACTTACCAACCAAGTAATCTACGTCGTAAAAGAGTTCACGGCTTCAGAGCTAGAATGAGAACTGTTGGCGGTAGAGCTGTTATTAGAGCAAGAAGAGCTAAAGGCAGAAAATCACTTTCAGCTTAATAAGGCACTTATAGAAATTATGCAATACGATAAACTTAAATCTAGTAAATCATTTGCACAACTTCGCAAAAGTGGGAGTAGCTTTGTTGCTCCCGCTTTTGTTATTTTGGCGCAAAAAACAAACTGTTGTGATACAACGGTTCAAATTGGCTTTACAGCTAGTAAGAAAATTGGTAATGCCATTAAACGAGCATTAGCAAGAAGAAGGCTAAAAGCTGCCCTTAATGAAATTAACCCTCAATTATTAGAAAATCTAAACTCATATCAACTAAATATCATTGCTAGACATAAAGCTTTAGATGTTGATTTTGAAAAATTAGTATTCTACTTTTCTAAAACATTAAAAAATATTCAGAAAAATTCTCAGAATAATGCAAAAAAAGATTAGTATTTTTGGCAAAATTAGTTTAATATTGATACGAGCTTATCAAAAAAGTTTTTCCGCATTAATTGGCAGAAATTGCCGATTTAGCCCGTCATGTTCTGATTATGCATTAATTGCAATAAAAAAACATGGCTTTATTAAAGGCTGGATTTTAGCAGTTATTAGAATTGTTAAATGCAACCCTTGGGGACCACACGGACATGATCCGGTTCCTGAAAACTTTTGTAAAAAGTGTAAACATTAATAAAAAATATTAAAGGAACTTAACCGTGACTAATAATTTAAGAAACAACACTACAGAAAAACAAGGTTCTAACAAGCTAGTTTTAGCTTTAGTTATTGCTTTTGTAATGCTATTTGCTGTTGACTATCTAGAACAAAAGTATGCTCCTGCACAGGCAGTTGAAGCAGTAAACCCACTAACTCCAAACAAAGGTGACTTATTTACAAATAAAACACCTCAGTTAACTGAAATTAAGCCTGTTGAAATGCAAACAGAGAACTACGATGTTCAGTTAGACCTAGTTGGTGGTAAAATTACAAAATTAGACCTACTAAACTATGTTGAAGTTAAAGATGAAGATAAACTAGTTAGCATTTTTAGCCCTAAAGATGAAGAATCTAAAGTTGGTATGCTACTTGATGCTGGTTGGTTATCAAACAAATTTTCAACACCAGATGCAAACACTGTTTGGTCTGTTGATTCAAAAGGTGCTGACTCAGTTGTTTTATCATATAAAAATGATAAATTAACATTTTACAGAACTTTCTTATTTAATAAAGATAACTTCTTAACTAATATTGAAGATAAAGTTATTAATAACTCAAATGAAGCTATTCAAATTGCTCACTACTCACAAATCCACCACATTGGTGAAAGAGAAGACAAGCTAGCTAACTCATTTACAAACTTCACTGGCCCTGAAGCTATGATTGATGCTGAGAAAACTCAAGCTGATTATAAAGACTTACAAGATGGCCAAAGCTTTGAAGTTGAAGGTAAGAATGTTTGGGCAGGTGTTACAAGACAATACTTTGCTGGTGCAATTATCCCAGATAATGCAAACACAAATACTGTTAAAATTAAGCACAATAAAGTTGGCGAAGATAACTACTACACAGTATTAGTAAGAAGCCATGTTAAAAGCTTAGAAGCTGGTGCTAACTTAACTGAAAAATTCCAAGTATATGCTGGTCCTAAGTCTACTAAAATTTTAGAAGAGCAGCCAGTTGCCAAAGAAATTAGATTACCTAGCATGTTAGATTATGGTTGGTTTCATGTTATTGCAAAAGCTATTTTTGATGCAATGATGTTTGTTGATCAATATGTAAACAGCTTAGCACTAAGCATTATCATTATTACTCTTGGTTTAAAAATTGTTTTATTCCCATTAGCTAACAAATCATATGTATCAATGGCTAAAATGAGAAAAATTCAACCAGAGATGAAAGCTCTACAAGAAAAACACGGTGATGATAGACAAACTCTTGGTTTAGAAATGATGAACCTATACAAGAAACACCAAGTTTCTCCTGCAAGCGGTTGCTGGCCTATTTTAATCCAGATTCCAATCTTCTTTGCAATGTATAAAGTTATTTTAATGAGCTTTGAGTTTAGACAAGCTGAACTAGGTTTCTGGATTCACGATATGTCTATGAAAGATCCATTCTTTGTACTTCCTATTTTAATGGGTATCTCAATGATTGTTCAACAAAGAATGAACCCTCAGCCATTAGATGAAACTCAAAAAATGGTTATGAATGTTATGCCAATTGCATTTACAGTACTGTTCTTATTCTTCCCTGCAGGTTTAGTACTTTACTGGCTAACAAACAACGTTTTAAGTATTGCACAACAATACATCATCATGAAACGCGAAGATGCAAAAGATTCTAAATAATTAAAAATAAAAAAGCTGCCTAATTGGCAGCTTTTTGTTTTAGTTTAACTCGATCATCGCAGACTTAAAAATCTGCATGTTATTAAAAAAAGGATTTTCTTTTTTAATGTTTGAGCAGGCTTGTTCAAACTGTTTAGAATAAAAGCTTGTAGAGAATATATAATGAAGAATATTAAGAGCGTCTTTGTTTCTTCTTTTTAAGCATTCATCAAGAAATATCAGCAACCATTTAGATTCTGCTACATAGTAGCTAATTAATAGGTTTTTAAATAGGTTAATTGCTTCCATTTCTTTAATTTTATAAACGGATTGAATATTTTCAATAATATTTGCAAAAACATTAAGTTGATAATCACTTGGAGAGAATTCGATTGGACTAGATTCCAACATCGATTTTAAGTACTTTTTATCGTGACTTTTCATAAACATTACATTTGGTTATTAAGAATAATGCCAATATAGTAAATAACAAATAAAATTTCAATGAGTAAAAAAAAGAACCCTACTAATAAATTAGAGGATTCTTTTAAAACAGCGATACTTAGAATGCATATACTAAACCATGTTTATCGCAATATTCTCGATACAGCTTTTTTAAGCTAAGGCTTGACTTTAGGCAGTTTACCTTAGGGTGTACTGCTTTAGCAACAAGTTCGCGAAACTCTACATTTTCAATATTTTCTTTAATCCAGTTAAATACTGAAGATGTTAAGTCGAGCTTTTTTATATCGCTAGTTAGGTCATAAGGCCATGACTGTAGCAATGGAAAATACTTAATTGGAACATTTTTTAGTTCTGCTACACCAAGTTTTTTAAACTCCATTGATAAGTTAATCTGCTTAAAAGCTTCCTTAACATTATTATTATAATGAGAAAGATTTAACATTTCTATTCCTTAAAAGTTATGAGTTAGCCAATTAATACTATCAAAAAAATAAAATTATTGCAAATAAACAGAAACTTATTAATAAAAAAAGAGGGCCTAAGCCCCCTTTTGTGATACTTGAGTTATTGGTTTACCTAACTCTTGCAGTGCAATTTTTTTAATGTCTATTGAGTTATTATCTTTATAGTAATTACCTAGCACTTCAAGCACCTTAACTATGCAGATATGGTCGTCTTTTTCAACATTTAAACATAAGTAATGCTCTAATGACTCAATATCATCATTAAAGTCTTGTATACTATGCTTATACTTACTATCATCATGTAGATACTGCAAGCATAAAGCATAGCCCCTACGCTCGGTTAAATCAAAAATATTATCAGCTGAATATATCTGAATAATTAATTCTTTTAATTTAGCATAACCAAGCATTTGTTGAAACCAGTTTGGTATAGCATAAAGTTGTTCATCCGTGTATTTATTTATGCCATGTAGAGGCCACATCTTTTCAGTATGATTTGAATATTCGATGCCTAAATTGTCTAGCATCTCATAAAACTTTTTACTATTTAACTGCACTAAAATATCATTGCAATTAATCATCGAGTCTGAGATAGCCATAAACACCTCTGTTTATTAAAAAAGGAAGTATTTCCTAATTAAAAAATATAACCTATAAATAAATACAGGTCAACAAAAAAAGCTCTACGATACATCTGTAGAGCTATGATTTTTATATAATTTTTTCATATTATGAAAGTCCGATATTTGCTGCTATTTCAGACCATTGAGTTAGCATATAACCACCGAATAAAACAAAGTATGTACCTGTAAGCCAAAATAGCTTGTTTGGACTTACCTCATAGCGGTTAAGATCTTCAAGTTCATACTTAAAGCCATTTAATAAGCTTAAAAAAACATGTTTAGGGTTTTCATACTCTTCAACATAGTAAAGATTTCTCTTTTTATCTGGGTTATTATTATTGTAAATGGCAATTGCTGTATTATATGTAGCATTTTCAAAATCTACATCATGTAATAACACCTGCAAAACACCATAGCCAACTAAGCACTCATCAATGTACTGCTTGTCTTTAAAATAAGACAAAATAGTGCTATACATTGTATTGTACTGATCAATCACATTTTGATGATCATAAGCACTTAACAACTGTAATAGATTATCTGCTTTAAAGTGGTCAGCCTCTGGAGAGAAACAAACCTCAACAAATTGCGAGAATGCTGTAGCTTCTTTTTGATTTATTACTGTTTCTAATAAACCTAAAATAGCTTTTTTATTATTGTAGCCAATTGAAGTTTCTAAAGTGTCGCCTTCAGGTGCTTCTATTTTTAAAAAGTTACTCCATGTAGTTTTATTAAGATCGACAAAGTTAGGATTGTGCTTATTTTTCTTAAAAATCTGCTTAATAGCCTCTTCAAGAAAAACCATACTAGAATTACTAGACAATATTGATGTTGTCATAATAAGTTCCCTCTTAAGATAAAGATAAAAATATAAAAGATATGCTTAATACTACTTAAAGCAGTTATTTATATTACAGTATAAAAAAAATAAAATCTAATTAAAAATCATAAAAATACCACTAAAGATAGAATAATCTGC
>PTJW01000057.1 GCA_002937495.1 Pseudomonadota bacterium
GATGAAGTTATGTATGAAGATAAGAGGGAGGAAAGATAATGAATAAGCAAACTTATGACTTTAAAGACAGAAGAAAGTCAAGCTCAAAGCCTCGCTCATTTAACGAGAAAAGATCAGACATGGTTGTTATTTCAAAAGCAAATCAGGCTGACTTATACATGTGGTGCCTAACTGTTGCAATTAGTGCAGCAATTGTATTAGTTTTCTTAACGGTTGCTTTAGTATCATAATAAAATATATTAAATAAAAAAAAGAACGCTATTTAGCGTTCTTTTCTCTATCTTTTAAAGTAACTTTATTGCCAACTTCAATGTTATATTTTTTAACTTGTCCTGCATTAATTTCTAAAATCTTATCAACTTCTTTATAAACTGTTCTAACTTTTAAAGTTTCAGGTTCTGCATTTTCAATAATTCCAACAATTGTATCATCTTTAATAAATAGCATATCAAGAGGTATGTAAGTGTTTTTCATCCACATAGCTCGCTGTCTAGCATTTTTCCAGATAAACATCATACCAAAGTTTTCATTCATATGACGAACAAACATTAAACCTTTTTCTCGTTGTTGATCGTTAATTGCAAGTTTAATATCATATACTTTAATAATACCTTCATTATTACTAATTACAGCATTATAGATATTTTCTGCATTACTGTTAAAGCTTAGTAGCATTACAGCACATGCCAGTAGTAGTTTTTTTAGCATTTTTATTCTCCTTTTACTTTTTTGACTCTACTTTTGCTTTTTTACGAGCTTTTTTTATTGCTTTTGATTCACCATTGTTTGAACTAACTGATGAGTACACAGAATCAAATACATCTTTAACAATGCCAGGTGTTACAATAGATAGAGGTGAAACACTGATCTTTTGTTTGCCTGTGCCATAAATTGTAAAATCAGCACCAGAAATTGCCCCTTGTGAACCAGTTAATATATAACCTAAAACAGGAATATTACTTAATACACTATTTAACTTAACAACAGGTATAATTGTACCTTTAAGGTCAGATGTTTTAGTTTTATTATCATAGGCACCATTTACAAGTAATCCTAATGATGGTCCTTTAACTTTACCATTAGTTAATTTAAGAATACCATCTTCATATCGAATTTCCACATATAGGTCATCAAATAAGATGCCTTCTTTTTTAGTTAGCAGTTGTTCTAATGAAATACTTGCTAAAGCTTTTGCTAATAAAGGTGCTTTTAATAGTTGGAATTTTTTAATATTAAGCTTTAAATCTGCAAAATCAAAATTACCATTTTCAAAGTAAAGGTCTCCAAATAAAATACCAAAACCAGAGTTCATATCTTTAAATATATTTGTTTTTCTTAATGCATTACCAAAGTTAGGAATTAAGCTTTCAACCTTAACTTTGTTTTTATTTGTTTCATCTGGCGATAAGCGTAGGTAGAATTTTTGAGCATTTGCTTTATCAAGGGCTTTAATAATACCAGTAAAAGTATTCTCTAGGTTTAATAAAATAGAAACATCTAGCAAGCCTTCATCATCATTTAAATACATGTGCTTTAAACGAATGTTTAGTTTTTTTATAGCCTGCTTTTCTTTATCTGCTTGTTCATCAGTTTTTGTATCAGTAGTGCTTGTAGATTTAGCCATTGTGAATGGTCTAATATCTAAACTATCACCTGTAAGGTTTAATACATTTGATTTTAATGAGAACTCATCAAGCTTTGTTTTATCTTTAATAACAATGTTTTTAAAATCAGCAGTTGATGCTGCTAAGTCATCAATTAACACCTTTGCTTTACCATTTGCTTTAAAGTCATCAATATCAATTTTAGCACTTTGTAAGTCTAAAATGTTTTTATCAATATCAAAGTAACCTTTAGCATTTAAAATACCTGGTTTTGAATATGGCTTAGTATAGTTTAATAAACTAAAGTTAACTAAGTTGTTTTCTAAGTTTGCATCAACATCAAAGTTCCATTTAGAACCTTCTTTATGTAACTCTAAATCACTAAATACTAAACCTGATAAGTTTAATGATGGTATTTGTACATATTGTTTTAATAAGAATGAATCAAAGTTAGATGTAACATTAATTTTAGTATGCTTGCCAAACTCTAAAAGTTTTTCTTCAAGCTTAATAGTAAATGGGTTTTCATTTAAAAAGCCTGATGCATCCAAAATAAAGTCTTCTTCTGTAATTCTTAAAATAGAGTCTGTAGCTTCAAATCTTTGTTTAAATACCGGGTCGATGCCTATAATTTCAGAAATATCAGAAATTACATCAACTTTAATAAAGTTATCTTTATCATTAATTAGCCTTGCAAGGTTAAGCTTAATATCTGTTTGAGTTTCTTGTAAGCCTTTATAGTGTTTAAATAGTTCATCTTGTTGTAAGTTCAGTTTTGTATTTACAACATTTAAAGCATCTTCTACAGATCCACTTGATAATGCTTTAACATTAATAATTAAGTCTTCATTATGTTTAAATAGTGGAGATATTTTAACGCTAGCTCTTTTAATACTTTGCTCAGAGTGTTTAGCTTTTTCAATTTCAATAATAATGTCATTCTTTAACATTCTAAAGTTACCCTTAGCTTGTTCAACTTTTGGAATGCCATTCATATAGTACATGTTTAAATTATCAAAGTCGGCTCTAATATCGAAATAAGGGTTGCCATTTTCGCCATCCATAATTTTTCTAAATGGACCATAATAACCAAATAAAAAGTTTGATACATCAGCTTTAAATAAGTGCTGAGTTACCCATGGCTTAAAGCTCATATCTGGAATATAAGTAAATACATCATTAAGTTTTGCTTTATCTGTTGTTACAGTAATATTAAATAAAGGTTCAGCTTTATATGTTAAATCTCCAAATATATTAAACTTAATATTTTGATTATCAGTAAGCTTACCATTATAAAATTTTACAAATTTATTGTCTGGATCAAAATCAAAATCAACATTTGCTTTTTCAAAAGTAAGCTTATTATCATAAACATTATCAATTTTTACAAAACCATTTTTTAGTTTTGCAGAACCTGTAATATTTTTAAAGTGGTTGTTTGAATCAAGCTTTGCATTAACTTTAATATTGCCTAAGCCATCAATAGCAAAAGTATCTAGTTTAATAATAGAATCTAAAGTTTCTTTAACATGTAATGAGTCAAGCTCTAATGTCATATCAATTAATTCTGAATTATCGGGAATAGACATATCTAATGAAATAGGAGTTTTATGGCCATTAATAGTATATATACCTTCAGATGTAAAATCTAAGTTACTTCTAGTTTTTCTTAATTGAATATTAATATCATTAAGCTCTTGTGTGCTTTCATTATATTTAATAGCAACATGCGAGTTTGTAATATCAACATTTTTTGTTAAGTTTAAAATTGTTAAGTATGAATAGTTCTTTAAAGTAGAATGAATATTCTTATCTTGTTTAGTTTCTGCTTGTTTTGCCGCAAGAACTTTATCTAAATCAAAATATATATCGGCATTTTCAATATGAATTTCTCTAAATGAAGGAGTAGCAGTAAAAATAGAAGCTCTAGCTAAACGCATGTTAGCATATTTTAAATATACATTTGCATATTCAGACTTAACCGAAATATCGCTAGCTTTTAAAATAAATGACTTATCAAATACTAAGTATAATGATTTAACCTCAGCTTCTTTAACTAAAATTTTCTCATCTTTTAGTTTATCAATTAAAAAGCTAATATCTAGAGGGTTTATTTTTACATACATTGCAAAGCAAGCTAAAAGAAATACAAAACTTACAAAAGCATACACAATAAAGTGCATAATATGAGATATAGTATTTTTTACAGCTCTAGTTAGCTTTTTCATTTTTATATTCCTTGGTTAATTCTATTTAATTCAGCATTAATGAAGTTATTTAGTTCTCCATCTAAAACTTTATCTACATTTGAAGTTTCAACACTTGTGCGTAAGTCTTTAACCATTTTATATGGATGCATAACATAACTTCGGATTTGATGACCCCATGAGTTATCAGTTTTAGAATCTTCAAGCTCTTGCTTTTCTGCTTCTTGTTTTTTCATTTCAATTTCAAATAATTTAGCTTTTAACATTTTTAAGGCTTCATCTTTATTCTTATGCTGAGATCTTTGGTTTTGACATTGCACTACAGTTTTAGTAGGGATGTGCGTAATCCTAATTGCAGAATCTGTTGTATTAACATGCTGACCACCAGCACCGCTAGCTCTAAAAGTATCAATTTTTAAATCTTCAGTTTTAATTTCAATGTCAATATCGTCATTAACTTCAGGGTATGCAAAAACAGATGCAAATGAAGTATGCCTTCTTGCATTAGAATCAAACGGTGAAATTCTTACTAAACGATGAACACCAATTTCTGTTTTTAATAAGCCATAAGCATAATCGCCTTCTATTTTAATAGTAGCAGATTTAATGCCAGCTTCTTCACCGTTGTTAAATTCAACAACTGAAATTTTAAAGTTTTGATCTTCAGCCCAACGAGTATACATTCTTAAAAGCATATTTGCCCAATCTTGCGATTCTGTACCACCAGCGCCACTATTAATTTCAATAAATGCGTTATTACTATCAGCTTTGCCTGAAAGCAGCCTTCTTGTTTCTATTTGCTCAATAGAATTGAAAACTTTATTAATAGATTCTTCATACTCACTAATTTCATCTTTATTATCTTCAGCTTCAGCAAGTTCTAACAATTCAACAGTTGTTTCAAATTCATCAATAATATTGCTACAAGCTTTAAAGTTTTTTTCAAGTAATGATTTTTCTTGCATTACCTGTCTAGCTTTATCAGGGTTTGCCCATAAGCTATCATCATTAACTTGTAGTTCTAAAGCTTCAATTTTGCTTTCAAAGGCAGTATCAATAATATACTGCTTTAAATTAGCAATTACCTTAGAATATTTTTTAATGTTTTCTGTTGTTTGTAAAGATATCATTAGTAAATACCTTCTAGTAGTTCAGAGTCATCGTATTCTTGAATGTATGAATCACCACTTGTTTGAGCATTTGGCTCTTCACCATTTCTAAATACTTCTAAAATAGTTTTTGATGTATTAGCAGTAGGTAGCTGACCTGTCTTTTCATCAACTTTTACAAATACAATGTCTTCAGGTATTTCAAAGTTATTACCAGCTAAGTATGGTTTAGCGTTTTTCATAAACTCTGTCCAAATAGGGCCAGATACACCAGAACCAGTTTCATTATTACCCATAGAATGAGGGTTATCAAAACCAGACCATACACCAACAGCTAAGTCTGCAGTATAACCAACATACCAAGCATCAATATAATCGTTTGTTGTACCTGTTTTAGCAGCTACAGGCATACCTAATGCTCTAGCTCTCCATCCAGTACCTCTTTTTACAACACCTTGTAATAAGTCTGTAACCATGTAAGCTAAAGTATCTGAAATAATCACTTGACCAGACTGCTCAATAGATTCAATTTCATCCGGAAGATTTGTTTCTTTAGCAGTAGGGCCTTCACAGTCAAAGCAGTCATAACCTTTTTTGTAAATAACACTGCCAGATCTATCTTGGATAGATTCAATAAAGTAAGGTTCGTTATAAATACCGCTATTTGCAAATACAGTATAAGCCGAAACCATGTCAATTAATGAAATTGATGCAGAACCTAAAGCAGTTGATAAGTTCTTTTCCATATTAGCAGTAGGTAAGCCAAACTTAGATGCAAACTTAATAATGTTTGAAATACCAACTTTTCTAGCTAAACGAATAGTCATTAGGTTTCTAGATTTTTCTAAACCACGGCGTAACGGAGAAGGACCATAAACTTTTTCAGAATAGTTTTGTGGCTTCCATGCTTTGTTTAACTCGCTATCTCTTAAAATAATAGGAGCATCTAAAATAATAGAGTTTGTTTTAAAGCCATTTTCTAAAGCTGTAGCATAAACAAATGGTTTAAATGATGACCCAACCTGTCTTTTAGCCTGAATAGCTCTGTTAAATGTACCTTGCTTATCAAAGCCACCAACTAAAGCTTTAACAGCACCTGTTTTAACATCAATAGCTACTAATGCAGATTGAACCTCAGGGTATTGCTCTAAAGAGTAATGAGTTTCTTGAATTTCTTTTTCAACTTCTTTACTTATAGTTTTAGTTTCACCATTTTCTTCAATAGTTTCTTCAACTGTTTCTTTTACTTTGATAGGTTTAGGTTGTTTGTCTAGCTTTTTAACTAAAATAATATCACCAACCGAAAGTACATCTTCTACTTTTCTAACATAGTCACCGCGTTCATCTGCAGATACATACTCTCTAGCCCATCTAAGTTG
>PTJW01000058.1 GCA_002937495.1 Pseudomonadota bacterium
TTTGATTTGTCAAAATATCTAATACCTCCAGCATAACCAATCATAACAGCATTATCTGTTGCCCACTTAATTGCAGGTAGTGTTAGCTCGATATTATTATTTTTGCAAAAAATTTCTAGTTCTTCTCTTAGCATTTTGTTTGCTGCAACTCCACCGGCTAAAACAAAGCGTTTCATGCCAGTCTCTTGTAAGGCTTTTTTTACTTTATGAATTACTAATTTAACAACTGTATGTTGAAAACTTGCAGCAATGTCTTTTCTTTGTTGTTCTGTTAATTCTTCATGTTTAAGAATTTCAGTTCTAACTGCTGTTTTTAAACCAGAGAATGAAAAATCTAAGCCTTTATGTTTTAAAGGTTCAGGGAAGTTATATGCTAAAGGGTCGCCACCAATAGCAAGTTTTTCTAATTTAGGTCCGCCTGGGAAAGTTAGTTTTAACATTTTAGCTACTTTATCAAAGGCCTCACCAACAGCATCATCAATTGTACCTCCAATAATGTCGTATTCACCAAAGTCTTTAACTTCGATAAATTGGCAGTGTCCACCAGATGCTAAAAATAGTAAAAATGGAAAATCAACCTTATTTGTAAGGTTTGCAATTAATGCATGTCCTTCAAGGTGGTTAACAGGAATAAATGGAATATCTAAGCTTAATGCTAAAGATTTACCAAACATTGTACCAATTAATAAGCCGCCTAAAAGCCCTGGGCCTGTAGTTGCTGCAATGGCATCAATATCTGTATATTCAAGGCCTGAATCTTGAACAGTTTTTTCAATTAATTGCGAGAATTTTTCTAAATGAGCTCGTGATGCAATTTCAGGTACAACACCGCCATATTCAAAGTGTTCTTTTGCCTGAGTATATACGCACTCAGATAAAACTTTGGCGTTTTGTTGCTCGTCAAATTCTAAAATTGCTGCAGCTGTTTCATCACATGATGATTCTAATGCTAAAATTTTCATATACTACCTAAATTGTTTTATTTGTTGGTTTAATCTTAATAATTTATAGAAATACTATATATTTTTTCTTTTAATTTGTAAATAATTAATGTAATATATAAAGGATAAATCTAAAAATAAAAAAATCAACAATAGTTAACAAAGCAATCAATTAATAAAAGGTATTTTATTGGCAATGGATATTATGGGTTACAAGTCTTACTGGAGTGAGGCAGTTGGCGATATTCCAAAAAGAAGATTAAATGTAAGAAGTCATGTTTGGGATATGACTTTAGGTGAGTATTTCTTTACAAACTTTAAACATAAAGATGTTATATGCAGAAAAGTAAAAAATATTGATATTGTTGATGATTCAGTAGCTGATTCTATTTTTGCAGTAACTCCTGTAGGTGATGTTAATGGTCATATGACTGTTTCAACTGACACAATTGCATATTTGAATAATACAGATAAAGAAGTTCCAGTTATGCCTAACTATGTTAGAGATCTAGCAGGTAGAGTAGTTTGTATTGCAGAATGTTTTCCTTTACAAAAAGAAGCGGCAAAATCAAAAAGATTTCCAGTAGGGTCATTTGTTGTAGATGAATCTGTAGATAGTTCAGGCTTATTAGAAAATATTTTCTTATCAAGCTTTAGAACTTTAGATATGTCTAAAACAGAAAGTGATAATATGAGTGGTCATTTAGGTACAGATGTTTTTTATTCATACCCTAATGCAAACTTACATCCGTATAAACTAAGAGTAGATACATTTTACCAAGACGGTTGGAAAATTCCGCAAACAGAAATGTTATATGCACATAAGCCAGCAGAAGACTCAAACTTAGACTTTTTGGTTAAAGAGTTTGATGAAAAGTGGGAAAACTTTACAAATAAATATGAATATGAGGCTTTTTATGAGCATTGTGGTGGTGAAGAGTACTTTAATTCATTATTCGAAAAAGGTTTTACGCTTATTCCAACTTTAGAAGGCTATAATGCCAACCCTATAGTAGATAGAGAATTTAATTTAGTTGACTTTCATCATGGTAAATATGTAGCAGAGTTTCATGATTTAGTAGAATATGTAGATTCAGAGTTACCATCAGGTACAATTGTTAATGTTGTAGAGCCTGGTTATATGACTACGCTGATGCTTAAAAAGGCAAGGGTAGTTGTATCAAATGGTGCGTTATATCAAACACAGCACGAGCAAGATCCTAATCCACTATACCCAGATTTAAGATTACCTCATCAAAGAACTTCATCTAAGTGGGGAGATGTTCATGTGCCAACTCATCCAGAACATTTTGAGCATGCTGCTATTTGGGGTTGGGATTCAAAAACAGGTATGTTCTTGCAAGAGAAAGGTCCAATTTGGGATCCGTTACACTATTACTATGAGTCAACAGATAAGATTATTGATGCATATCAGGGTGATGTTGTGGATGATAACTACTGGTTCTATGAGGTTCCAGAAGAAATGAAAATGAGATTTTACCCAGTTGTTCCATTAGAAGGTTTCGACTTGTTTGATAATTTTGAAAAAGAAGATAGATATGAGCACATGGTAAGGCCTTATACTTATTGTAAAAGGTATACTGAAGAGGTGTTTTCAGTTAATGTTGGTTATCACCCAATGCCAGTTGCATTTGAATATGAGTTAGACTCTTGGTTTGCTCCTGAGTTATCTCCTGTTAAAAGAGTGTTAACAGATGTTCCATTAAACTTAAGAGAAAGTTTAATGCCAGTAATTCAGTGTAATGTTCCTGCTAAGTTATACCTTAAAAAACAAGCTGAAAACTCAGATAAGGTTGCTTACTGGACTGAAGATTTAAATTCAATGGCAGATTCTGTAGGTGAGTTTAAAAGAGATTATCAGTACTTGTTAAGATACACTGATAATATTACAGCAATTAATAGAGTAAAAGAGCTTTATAAGGTTTATTTAGTTTATCCGTTTAATGTTAATATTGATATGCTTAAATCTGAATATCTATCAACAATAGATGTTCCTAAAGATATTGATAATAGTATTAGAGATATGTCTTTAGCTTATTATGATTTAAAAGATAAATCTTTTGAGCGAGTTAAAAATAAACATAAATTATTTGTAGGGATGTATGAAGAGTATGTTATGGCATCCTGGAATAGTTCTGACAGTGGAGACTTAGCTTATATGTTAAAAGATGACAGTGTTGCAAAGTTAGAGCAAAGTCGATTCTCATCTGTTGCAATAATGCAACCGCCTACATTTTAATTAATTATGTTGTGTGATATAAAGCTTGCTATTATTATTTTATCAAGATAGAATATATTTGAATATCTTTAAAATTCTTGAAAAATTTAGGAGTATGTCTTAATGGCTTATGATGAAAACAAAGTGAATAACTCTGTTTTTGATGATGTTAAGGAAAAGTTTTCTCAACTTGATCAAAAGCAACAGATGGCAGCGCTAGCAGCGGGTGGCCTAATTGTGTTTGTGTTAATTTCTCGCTTATTTGGTGGCTCTTCAGCTCCAGCGCAACAACCTGTAGCTCAGCAACCACAACAAACAGCAGAGGTTAGAAAAGTAAATCTTGAAAGTTCTTCTCAAGGTGATGAAGATCTATTTTCAGCAGGTGGTGCTGATGATGGTGTTTTAAGAAGGAACTTTGTAACACAAACTTATGCAAAAATGGAATCTTTAACTGACAACCTTACTGCCTCTGAAAAAGCAAGAGATAAAAAGGATGCAGAAAGAGACGAAAAGATGAGAGCTTACAGCCTACAAATGGAGCAGGCTATCAGAGCTTTAAATGAAGATAGAAGATCTATCCAGCAAACTATTGCTCGTCAACAAGAAGAAAATGCTAGATTACTTGAAGATTTAAAGCAACAAAGACTTAAAGAGCAAGAAACAGCAGGTTCTATTGCTCAACAACAAGACTTCTTATCTCAAAAACCAATTAGAGAAAGAAGACAAGGTATTTCTCAAACTCCGCTGTCTTTGACGGCAACCGTTGGCACTAACGGTACTCCACTGGTACAAGGTTTAACAGGTGGTGTTTTAGGCGGTAATGATGGAGTTGAAAGAGGTGGTTCAGGTGCTGGTGTAAATGAAATCTCAGAAGAAGATAAAAAACCATTTATTCCACCATTAGGTTTTATTAAAGGTACAATGCTTAACGGTGTAGATGCTTTAACAGGTGGTTCACCAACTCCTTCTCTAGTTAGATTAGAAGGTGTTTATAAAACAGCTATGAACTCAACAGTTATTTTAGATGGTTGCTTTATGCTTGTTGAATTCCAAGGTGATATTTCAACAGAAAGAGCTAAAGGTAAGCCTGCAAGAATGACTTGCGTATACCCTGACCAAGGTGCTGTAACATATTCTATTTCAGGTTATGTTGTAGACTCAGAAGATGGTGTTGAAGGTATCCCTGGTTTATTCTTTGAAGGTCACGCTGGTAGAATCGCACTATCAATTGCAGCAGAATTTGCAGCAGGTATTGGTGATGTTATTGAGCAAAATCAATCTACAAGTGTTGTTTCTGCAGATGGTACAACAACTACTTCAATTACAGGTTCTGAAACTAAGGCTGAGTTATATGGTTCTGCATCAGATTCATTAAGTTCATTAAAAGATTACTTAGCAGACAGAGCTTCAAGAGTTGTTCCATTTATTAGAATTGACGCATTAAGAGAAATTCATATCGTATTACTAAGTGGTACTCAGTTAAGATCTGAAGGTAATGCGTGGTCACAGTTATTTAAAGCAAAAAAATAATTTAGAATAGGAGATACATAAATTATGAAAAAACTACTAATGTTAGCATTGCTACTAGTTGTATCATCTTGTAAGTATTATGGTGGTACACTACCTCCAGAAAACCCAATTTCAATGGATGGTGCTCTAGATAAAGCAAGAAACAGAACTTATGCAGTAACAGCAGATGGTCAACAAATTCCGGCTCAACCTCGACCAAGCTTTGAAAGACCTTCATACATTCCAGAAAAAGAGCTAGCGCTAGTTGCTCCTCCAAAAGCTCTACTAGTATGGACTTATGATCATGTTACTGATGATAATACAAGAGTATTCGGCTCATGGGAAACAATCTTCCTAACAGAGAAATACCAATGGTTAAGACCATCTAACCAATTACCACAGGCATTTGGTAGATAATAATAAAAATTTGATAAAAGAAAAACTATCCCAAAATTCATTTTCTTTATTCAAGTAGAATAATAAATAAAACCAATAATTAATAAATTGTTTGAGAGGATTAAGTCTAATGGCAGTTTTCAGTAATGAAAGACACGCTCAGTTCAGAGGAAGAACTTTAGCAGAACAATTACCATATTTTGAATTTGAAGATTCAGAAGAATCAACATACCATAATTGTCATCTTTTAGAAGATGGCTCTTTGGGCGTTGTATGGAAAACTCCAGTGCCAGCATCATACTCTAAAGATGATGGTGAGCTTCAAACAATTAACGAGTTCCAAACATTTATCGAAAACCTACCTGAAGGTTACCATGTTCAAGTAGCTATTACATCTCACAATAACCTTCGTGAGAAAATGGAACTTTATAAAAGTAAAGATGTTGGTAGTGATTCAGCTCAAGAGCTTAGAAAATCAAGAGCAGAAAAAATTGTTGAATCAGGTGATTATGGTTATGCTGTTTCTCCTCAGGCATATACTAAATTAAGAGATACATACATGGTTATCTCTATGAAAACACCAACTCCTTTAGGTTTAACTGGTGCAATGTACCACTTAGTTGATGGTATCTACCAAGTTGTTAAATTATTTACTAGCCCATTTACAGGTGGTAAAGACCCTGAGTTTCTAGATTCAGTATTCAGCAGAGTTATTAAAATGCACATTGGTGATTTTAAAGAAGCTTTAATTACAGCTGAATCAACAATGAACCAAACATTTAAGCTACAAAGACTTTCAAGAGAAGAGTTAATTGGTCACTTTTGGAATTCAATGTGCCCAAG
Organism: Pseudomonadota bacterium; assembly: GCA_002937495.1. GTDB lineage: Bacteria > Pseudomonadota > Alphaproteobacteria > UBA1280 > UBA12223 > UBA12223. The sequence continues at coordinate 5,929 of PTJW01000058.1, forward strand.
CTATAAAGAGTTTGAACAAAAAGTAACTTACGATAAATTAAGACCTTTTAAAGATCAAGTTTTCCCATTACCTGTAGAAAATGACTATGAAATTATTAAAGTAGGTGAAGACTACCACGGTTTAATTATGATGGCTATGATGCCAGACGTTGTAGCACCAGACTACCTAGGTATTATTAGAAGAAGTTTACCAACAGGTTATACATACTTTACAAATATTAGATCTGGTAACCAGCTAATGGAAAAAGTAAAGCTAACACTTCT
>PTJW01000059.1 GCA_002937495.1 Pseudomonadota bacterium
TTACTAATATATGTTGAAGCTGTAATTTTCTTATTAGCTTTATCATTTTCAATAACAGAAATTAAGTTTTTAATATCTGGGTTATATGAAATTAGCAGATTTTTTGTTTGAGGAGATGACTCTTTCCAAATATTTGTAATGTCATCTACATCTTTAATTCTTGGTGCAATATAATCTTTAATAAAGTTTTCAGGAACTCTATCTGTTTTATTTAGTAAAAAGCCTGCTAAACTAATTAAGTTATTTAAGTTTAGCGCTTCATCTTTTTCTAATGAAGATGCTACAGCATCAACAATTAAGTCATCTCTTTTCTCTGCAGAGAATGAATCAGCATAATAGCTAAATAGTTTTGCTTGAGTGTATAAACCTTCCATTTTTCTAACTACAGAGAATAATGTAGACTGCAACTCTTCCATTTTTAACTTATCAGCAACATATGTGTATTTTAGTTTCATATCTTTTGCTGTTTCAAATAAATCTTTATTAAAAGTAATAAACTCTTGAATATTTACCGCTTTAAAGAATTTTTGACTATTTGTTTGCAATAAGTAACCTTCATAAAGCTTTGTAATCATAGAATTATCTTTAATTCCGTTTAAATCTTTATGTAAAGCAATAAGTCTGTTTAAGTTTTTAAAGTTATTTGAAGCCCAAGCTGCTGAGATATACTGCTCTAAACGAGAGTTTAGCTCATCTTTAAATTTCTCTTTTACAGATGGAATATAGTTTAAGTATTCAAAAATACCTTCTAAGTTATTTTTTGAAATCTCTAGTTTTAAAGCTTGCTCTACTAAAGCAACTGTTTGATTTGTATAAAAGTCTTTATTTGAGTCTTCTCTAAATACAATTTCATTTAATAATGGAATAATAGAACCTGTTGCTAATTTCTTTTTAGCAAAGTCCATAATTAGGTTATTATTTAAAATAACAACTACAGACTCTAATCTTTCAATATTAATATTTTCATAAAGTTGTTTAATATTGTCTGTTTCTAATAATAATTTTACATATTCAACCCAAAGATCTTTATTATCAGGGTTTAATTTTAAAGAAATATTTTGTAAAGCTGTTTTATAAAACTCTTTTGTTTTACCATATTCTTCAACTAAATGTTCTAAAATAATATCAGATTCACTTGTTAACTCAACACCTTTAGCATAAAAATTAACATTATCAGCTTGCCTTAAAACTGCAACATTTTCTCCTAAAATAGTACTTCTAGACTTTACTGAATCTTCTAAAATTTCAACAATTGAATCAAGTTTCTTAGATAAAGCATACTCAACAATAACAGGAGATAAAGCAACTAAAAATTCATTTGGTAATTTTCTACCAATAAAGACTCTGTTAAATGCTTTAATTTTATCTTTCATAACTGAAAGAGGCTTGTTTCTTTCAAATGACATAAGTAAGTCAATTGAAACCTTCTGCTCTTGGTTTAGCTTAAAGTTTAATTCTTGTAATAGCTCAAAACTTCTTGATGATTCTTTAAGTCTTTCTGTTAATAAGTCTTTAATTGCAAGGCTGTAAAGTTCGTTATAAATAAAGTTAATTCTTGGGTTTGTAGGGTTAACAAACTCTTTTAATGTTAGCTTTGAATCTTCTAATTTTTCCTGAGAAACAGCTAAAACAACCATATTTTTAATAATTTCTTGGTAAAAGTCTACAAAATAAACTTCATCAACACCAGCTAAACCATTTGACTTTGTAAGGTAGTACTTAATTTTTTTTAATCTATCTGGGCTATTTTGTGAACAATTAGTACTTACACATTCAACAGATAAAATATAACCCATAGCGCCGTTAAAGTATGCATCATTAGGTTTTTGCCCTAGCATTTCTTCTACTTGGATTTTAGCTGTCACAAAATCTTTTTTATCAATTAACTCTTGTATTTTAGACTTGTGGTTTTCCTGACAAGACATAAGAGTTAATGAACAAATAACAATTAATATATTTTTTAGCATATAATTAAGCCCTTTGATTATCCTTTAACAATATCATCACATAAATATTGTATTATCATACTATTTATTGTACAATTTAGTAAAATATTTGCAATAAAAACAAAAAAATGAAAGACTTTCTACTATGGTTAGTGTTGCACAAAAAACTCTATTATTTACAATAACAACTATTTTTTATGCACTTACTGCACAAGCACAGCAAGTAAACAATAAGTACTATAACCCTGAAAAACTAATTTATAATGTTGAACTTAATGGCATTAGCGTAGGTGATGCCACTATTAGCTACACCCCTAATAAGCAAGATAAAACTTATAAGTTTTTTGCAAAAGCAGAAACAGAAGGCTTTATAAAAAATATTTATAATATTAATGATTCTATTAATGTTTATGGTTTTATTAAGCAAAGTTCATTCGAACCAATAAACCATACAGTAAAAATTAAAGAAAACTCTAAAAAATCACATAGAACTGCATTTTTTGATTACAAAAACAGCCTAATTAGAGTACAAAATAATAAAGAAAAAACTTCTGAAGACCTACTATTATTAAATAATGCTAAAGATATTTTCTCAACTTTATATGAATTAAGATTTAACACAGATATTAATAAAATTAATGCAAATAAAGATACTTTTTACCGAACTATCCAATTTGCCCATAAAACAGTTGTTAATAAAATTACAGTAAGTAATCCTTATAATTTAACTTTTGATAAAAAGAATGAAGTTAAAGTTAGAGATGTTTTAATTGAGTCTAAAAAAGTTAGAATGCACAATATTAGCAAAGAACAAATTGCTGCTATTAAATCTGGAGAAAATAAACCTGAAGATTTTTCTGAAAACTTAGTAAAAAAAGATAACTATAAATTTAAACAAAATATTAAAGTTGTAATATCTTCAGATAGTAAAAAAATTCCATTAATTATTAAATACAATACAAAGTTTGGAACATTTAAAGCAACATTAAAGAAATACGAAAAACAGTAACTTAAATATAAAAGTAAAGATTTACTAACATGACTATAAAAATAGGAATAGGAACTACATCTGAAAATAAAATAATATATTTAAAACAAGCATTAAAAAAACTAAATATATTAAACTTTGATATTATATCTATAGATGCACAGTCTGAAATAAAAGAACAACCAACATCTCTTATTGAAACAATTCAAGGTTCTAATAACAGGGCTAAAAATACAAATAATGAAACTGGATTAGATATTTGTTTTGGTCTAGAAGGAGGTTTAGAATTTTATGAAAAATATGCCTGCTATATATGTACTGTTTCATGCTTATTTAAAGGTAGTTTATATAACGGTATTAGCAGTCAATTAAAAATACCTAATGAAGTGTACTTAAAAATAAAAAATAATGAAGACCTATCTGAATCATTAAATAACTACACACCAAAAAATAAAAATGAACTAACTTTAAAGAATATGATTTTATCTAGACAAGAAATGTTTGAACAAGCACTATTTAATTGTTTAATCCAAATAGATTTATAAAAAAGCTCTCAACCGAGAGCTTTTACTTTTTAATCTAATGTAACATTACCTTTATTAACATTCATAAATATTGCCTTATTATCTAAAACTTCAAAGTCTGTCTTTCTAACACCTGTTAAAAATGTTTGAACTCGTAATTCCTCTAAGTTATCAAATAAGTATTTTTTATTCTTATCATCTAAGTGTGATGTAATCTCATCAATAAGCAGGCAAATAGTTTCGTTAGTTACTTGCTTAACAAGTTTAACATGAGCAATAATAAGATCAATTAAAGCTTTTTTATGCTGCCCCATTGATGAAGACTCTAACATCAAGTTAGAACTAGCCCTAAGGCCTTTAATATCTGTTTTATGAATACCAAAGTTTGTTCCGTTAACTCTTAAATCTTTAATTCTATTAGCTTTTAAAATATCTTGCCATTTAAGCTCTAAACCAGCATATTCTACATTATCAATTTCTTCTGCAAATGTTTTTTCAACCGAACCAACAAAATCAAATGATAAATCATAATTTTCTAAAATAGAATTTAATTTAGAAACGTATCTCATTCTTGATTTTAAAATATCAACACCTAAAACTGAAATTTCTTGCTCTAGCTTATCTAACCAAACACCTTCTGTTTTACCAGACTGTAATAGTTTCATTCTATTTTGTAGTAGATAATTATATGTATTTAAGTTTTTAGCTAAGTTTTTATCAATTGCATATACTAGCCTATCAAAAAAATCTCTTCTTGGTTTTTTAGAATCATAAAATAGCCTATCTGATGCTGGGGTTACCCAACAAACATTACCAAGCATAGCAAGCTGGCTTAACCTTTGTAGCTTTTCATTATCAATAAAGAATTCTTTTTTATTTGATTGGTAAGTTAGCTTAACTTCAATATCATCTAAATCATCTTCTGCTTTTAATGTAGCTAAAACACCAAAACCTTTAGCATCATAATTAATAACATCAGAAAGCTTTGCCTTTTGCATACCTTTTGACGAATTTAATAATGAAATAGCCTCTAAAATAGATGTTTTACCCGAACCATTATCACCATAAAGCACAAAAAAGTTAAAAGCAGAGCTAAATTCTAACTCCGCCTTTACAATATTTCTAAAGTCTATAATTCTTAACTTTTTTAAATGCATATAAATGTCTTCTTAATTTAATAAAATAAATTTATACTCTCATAGGCATTAGAACGTAAAGTGAACTAACATCTTTTGGATCTTGTAGTAAAACTGGTGCTTGACCTGATGTTTTAAACTGGAACTTAATTTCTTCGTTTTCCATTAGCTTACCTAAGTCTGCTAGGTATTGAGCATTAAAACCAATTACTACTTCTTCTGAACCATTGTATGCTACTTCAATTTCTTCTTTAGCTTCTTCAGAATCTGTGTTGTGAGCTTCTACTTTTAGAAGGTTTGAAGCCACTTCAAACTTAACTGATCTTGATTTTTCGTTTGAAAGAATCGCAACACGGTCAACAACTTGTAGCAGAGCTTGCTTAGAAATTACCATTTCAGCTTCGTTTGTTTGAGGAATTACTCTGTTATAATCTGGGAATGTGCTGTCAATTAGTCTTGTTGTAAGTACTAAGTCACCTGCGATGAACTGAGCTTTTGATTCTGCAACTTCAACTTTTATTGCAGGAACATCTCTTGATACTGATACTAATTTATCAACTGCTTTTCTAGGTAAAATAACACCTGGCATATTATTAGCACCTGTTGGTAATGGCATTACAGATTTTGATAGTCTGTGGCCATCTGTAGCTACAAAGCAAAGTACATCTTCACCAGCATCGCCTTTAGCAGCGTGCATGTAAATACCGTTTAGGTACTGTCTTGAGTCATCTTTTGATGAAGCGAATAATGATCTTGTTAAGATTTTTCTAAAACCTTCTGCTTCAACTTCAAATGAGCAATCTGATGAAACACCTTGAACAGGTGGGAAACTTTCAGCTGAAATACAAGCAACATTAAATCTTGCTTTACCTGAAGTAATAGTCATTCTATCTGCGTTCATATCAACTGTTACTGAAAGTGCTACACCTTCAGATAGTTTTTTAACGATTTCATTTAGCTTAGCAGCATTAACTGTAGTTGTACCTTCAACTTCAACAGTTGCATCAATCACACCTTCAAGTGTAATGTCATTATCTGTAGCTGTAGCTTTTAGCTTACCGTCTTTAAGTTCAATTTTTACGTTTGATAGAACTGGAACACTGTTTCTTTTTTCGATAACAGAATTCATTGGATCTAGCATTTTTAGTAGACTATCTCTAGAAACTGAAAATTTCATTAAATCATTCCTCATTGATTAATTAATTTATAACAAATAAAATAATACCATATTATAAACTTTTTCTCAAGCAATTAGTATTAAAAAAAGAGCCTAATTTTTAAGCTCTTTTTACTTATTTATTTCATTGCTTTATAGATATTTCTAAACCCTGCGATAAAACCTAAGAATAAGAAAATCAGTAAAAATAGAGGAGCTGTGCCTGTAAATTTATCAATCGCTATTCCTAAAAATAGACCCACCAATACATGCACAACAAAACCAACACCTAACATGTAACCTTCTGCCGCTTGGTTTTTCTTAACCTTTTTAGGCTTATCTAAGTTATATTTTTCTGAAAGTTCCTTAACTTTATCATCAAAGTTTTTATCCATAAAAA
>PTJW01000006.1 GCA_002937495.1 Pseudomonadota bacterium
GCAAGTCTATATAGAAAAAGCGGTGAGTTTGAAAAAGCTGTACAAGTTCATAAAAGACTTTTAGAAAAAGAAGGTTTTTCAAACCACTTATATGCTTTAACAACATATGAATTAGGCTTAGACTATTTAGCATCAGGTTTATTTGACTCTGCTGAGAAAAACTTAACAGATGCAGTGAATACACTAGGTAAAGATACAAAAGAGTATAAAGAATGTTTACTAGAGCTTTCTAGATTATTTGAAAGACAAAATAACTGGAATCAAGCTGTAGTTTATAGAAAGCAACTGTCAGAAATTGATAATGGCCATATTACAGGTTTAGCTTTACTTTTATGTAACTTAGCTGCAGATGAGTATAAGAAGAAAAATATTGGTAATGCTAAAAAGTTTTACAATGAAGCAATTGAAATTGAAAAAGACTGTGTTTTAGCAGTTAAAGAACTTACAAAAATTGCATTAGAAGAAGAAAAGCTAGACGAAGCTTTCAACTATGTTAAATCATATGCAAGTGAATCTACAAGATTATTAAACTTACTTGTTTTTGCATTTGATGCATTGCTAAATAATGATGAATATAAAACTAAAACAGTTGAGCTTTTAGAAGTATTAATTAATAATGAAGGCTGTGATTATGAAGTATCAATTTTATACTTTAAACACTTATTAGCAGAAGAAAAATCTAAAGATTTACAAGAGTTTATTGTTAAATATAATGATTTACATAAAAATAACTTACAGGCAATTTATGCTATGGCAGTATTTTTAAAAGAGTCAAAATTTGACTATGACTCTAAAGATAATGCAAATGTATTACTAGAAAAAATTGAAAACATGCTAAAGCAATCATACCACTACCAGTGTAGTGGCTGTGGTTACCACACAAAGCAAGAGTTTTGGCACTGCCCACAATGTCAAAAATGGGACACTGTAGACAGAATTAATCGTTAAGATTTTATAAAAAAAAGGATATTATAATGAGTTGGCTTAAAGAAATTGTAAGACCTAAAATTGTAACAAAAGAGAAAAAAGAAGTTCCATCAAGCTTATGGATTAAATGTGATAGCTGTAAAGACATGCTATACTACCAAGATATTGATGAAAACCTTGGTGTATGCCCATCTTGTGAGTATCACTTAAAAATATCTTTTGATTTTAGAAAAAACTTTATGTTTGATGAAGGTTCAGTACATTATTTACCAGAGCCTCAAGTAAATAAAGACCCTCTAGGTTTTAAAGATTCTAAAAAGTATACAACAAGACTGCAAGAAGCTAAGGCTAAAACAAAAACAACAGATGCTATCAGAACATTTACTGCAGCATTTGATGGCCAAGAAGCAGTAGTTTGTGCTATGGACTTTAACTTTATGGCTGGTTCTATGGGTACATATGTAGGTCAAGCAATTGTTGAGGCTTGTGATGTTGCAATTGCAAAAGGTTTACCAATGCTTATTATTACTCAATCAGGTGGTGCTAGAATGCAAGAAGGTTTACTTTCATTAATGCAAATGGCTAGAACAACTGCAGCAATCGAGAATGTAAAAGAGCATAAGCTACCATTCTTAGTATTATTAACAAACCCAACAACAGGTGGTGTTACAGCTTCATTTGCAATGATTGGTGATATTACAATGGCAGAGCCAGGCGCTATGATTGCCTTTGCTGGTAAAAGAGTTATTGAGCAGACAATTGGTGAAAAGCTACCAGATGGTTTCCAATCTGCAGAATACCTAGAAGAAAAAGGTATGGTTGATGTGATTGTTCCAAGACAAGAACAAAAAGCACAAATTAAAAATATTATTACAATGTTAATGAATAAATAACATTTAGTCAGGGGTATTTTATGACAGAAACAGTTATTAGTATTAAAACTGAAAAAACACCAAATCCAAATACGCTAAAATATAACTTTAATAGAGTTATTTTGCCTACAGGTTCAGCTGAATTTTTAAATGAAAAATCAGCAAAGTTATCTCCTTTAGCAGCTAGAGTATTCCAAATTGAAGGTGTTGAAAGAGTTTTTATTGGTACAGACTTTATTGCTATTAGTAAGCTTGAAGGTGTTGAGTGGTCTCAAATCAACCAATATTTAGCACCAAAATTAGAAGACTTCTTTGAGTCTGGTGAGCAAGCAGTAGCAATGACAGATGATATGCAAGAGTCTATTAATTTAGATGATATGTCAGATGAAGAAAAAGAAACTGTAAAAGAAATTCAAAAAATTATTGATGAAAAAGTTAAGCCAGCAGTAGCTCAAGATGGTGGAGATATTGTGCTAGCAGGTTATAAAAATAAAATTGTTTATGTAAAAATGCTAGGTGCTTGCTCGGGCTGTCCAAGTGCTGGTGCTACATTAAAAGATGGTGTTGAAAATATGATGAAATACTATCTTCAAGATAAAGTTGAACAAGTGGTTGAACTGAAGGGGTAGATAAGAATGATAGAGCAACAAGTAACTCAAAAAGTATGTGATATGGTGGCAGGTTGTAAGGTTGATATGGTTTCGTTAGAAGAATGGGGCATTGATGACTTGCACTTACTAAAAAAACTAGCAGATCAATACCATATGGGATGGCTGCATAATATTATGGCTAGGATTACGCCACTAACATTAGAAAAAGCAGATGACTATTTAATTATGGCAGACTTATTTGTAACAACAAAAGATGAAGCTAACCATGTATTAGATAGATTTGATTCAGATATGGAGTTATTCTGCTCGGTTGCTGGTGTTAAAATTACAAAACATATGACAGCTGCAACAGTATCTGAAGAACTTGAAGCTCACGTTGCTTTATATATGGCAATTGAGAAGATTTTTGCTAATAAATTTAAATTCTTAGAGTTAAGAGATCCAATTAAACAAATTACAAATACTCCAATTACCGAAGAGTACAGTAATGAGTTTATTAAAAACTTTATGGATGTTAGATTTAACAGAGCTTAATAAAAAAAAGACCTCACTTAAAGGTCTTTTTTTTTATGTCATTAGCTTCAAATTTATTTAAAACTTTCATATCACCTGACATTAACGAAAATTTACGGACTTCATCTGTTGTTTTTTTATAAAGTTCGTCCATAACAGTATTTGGTGTTTTAAACCAAATTTCTTTTATTTTAGATTTATTATTTATAAACCAATTGCAGCTATAAGCATATATTATAATATGTAGTTTATAATCTTGTTTTAAAAATGAACATTTATCTTCAATTGAAAAGTTTTCATTATAAAATCCATGCATAAAATATGATAATCTATTCCAGTATTTATGTTTTTGATATGTTCTATAGAGTCCAAGGATAAAGAAAAATAAGCATATTAGAGTAGAAATTATGCATAAAAACTCAAATGTTGTGAATAATCTCATAATGGTCCTTTAGTTAAAAGTAATTTAGGTTAATAGTTTTTCTATAATTATATGGTTTTAAACTAAAAGTCAAAAAAATAAATCCCTCTTTAAATAAAAGAGGGATATTTAGTAATATTTATTTAACATACTTGTTCGATTAGTGAAATTTCGGTTATTAATGACTTTCTGGTAACTTTGTTAAGAATTTTCCTAACGCTTTTAATATTACCAGTATCCCATAGATCTTTTAGCTGAGCTTTATTGTTAAAAAAGTATTCGTGTGCAAATAAAGCAATAACTTCAGACTTTTTAAGTTCTTTATTTACCGCTTGTTTTACAAGTTGAATGTATTCCTCATCAGATGGGTTCTTCATTAAAGCTATTTGCATGGACTGCTCGAGCTTTTGCCATTTTTCATTATTTGATAGCTTAGGTTTTTGCCCACTAAGCTTACGAAGTAAGTGTTGCATAGGCTATTCCTTTTATTAAGAGGGTTCACAGCACTCGCAATAATAATTATAACGAGATATTGCCATAGAGTTGATAAAATCATTTGCAGAGTCCGGATCTTCTATCCATAGCGATTTTAAGCGTTGTTCATGCTTAACAAACCATGCAGATAAAACAAGCAATTCAATAATTTCATCTGAATAGTCAGACTCAATAGCTTGGTATATTTGATAATCAGTTAAATTTAACTGTGCTAAAACACGCATTATTGTAGATAAGTTGTTCCATTCTTGTAATGACTTGAATGTTGCGTACCAATATTTAAATGAAGGTATAAGTTTAAAGATGATATTTCCTATAGCTAATAGCATAATAACTATTAAGGATAGTTCAAAGTTTGTTAAGGACATTGCAATCCTCCAAATGTATTAAGAAAGGAAATAAGGACTATAAAATTATAGCCCTTATTATTTATAAAATCAATATTTAGTTATTAAAACTCTACAGTTTTAAAGCTTAAATCTTCTTTATTGTATTGTTCTTTATTTACAAAGCCAGAAAATACAGCATTATCTAAGTTAGGGATGATTAGCTCATCAATTACTCGTCTGATTTGTTTTAAATCTGTTTTTAGAATCATTTGTCTAAAGTTTGTAACATCTTCATCTGTAACATCATCAAAGAATCTGCTTAATGCATTGCTGCAACGCTTAATTTTAAGAACAGGGCTGTCATTTAAAGCAATTGCTTGTAAAATACCTTCTTCTAATTTATCTGCAGTAATGTTTGACTCATCTTCTAACCATTCTTGTAGCTTTTTAAATGTAGCAAATGTATTAGAAATGTTAGGGTCACGGTATGATGCTAGTAAAAATACTTCAGATTGACCTCTGTATGAAGCAAAGCCTCCATAAGCACCGCCTTTTTCTCTTATTTCTTGGTGAGTAAAATCATTAATAATTCGTGATAGTACAAAGTAAGCACCAGCAAGCTCGTGGTCAAAGTAAGGAGCTGGCATAACCATAGCACAGTAGTTAGCAGTTGTTTTATCTGAAACTACAAGCTCAGGTTCAAAAGTATCTAAGTCGTAATTTAAAGTATGACGAGTAGGGTTTGAAACTACATTTTCATCAAATAATACTTCAATAGATTCATTTAGCTTATCTTCAAGTTCAACAACTGATAAAGCAGAGTTTGCATATGCTTTTTGTACTTTTGCATGAATTACCTTAACTTTGTCTAACATTTTGTTATAACATTCTTCTTTTTCAATATCTTTAACAATATTGTTTAAGTAGATTGAGAAAGCAATACCGTTATAATGGTTTGCAGCATTATCAATTTTTGATAGCTTTGTTTTAGCAACTTCAATTGATACAGTATGACCTGCAGAAGCTAAAGTTCTTTGAGCATGCGAATTAGCTTTTTTAAGAATGCTAACAATCTTGTCTTTTTCATCAAATCTTAAGTTAGCTACACAGTCATCAATGTAAGCTTTAACTTTTTCTTTATTTTCATTTAGCATTTTAGAACCAAAAGCAACTTTTGTATAAATTTTATTTGGATCAAATCTATCTTCATTAATACTAATTGTAAAACCTAAACCAGATGAAATAGAACTTGCATAGTCTGCAGCTTCTTCATAGTTTTTATCACCATAGCCTAGTTTACCAACTAGTAGTCTGTAGATGTTTAGGTATCTTAACTCTGAAGCGTTTAAGCCTTCAATAAAGCCATGTCTTGAGAAGAATGTTAAGCCACTAGTAGGTGCTGTAAAACCATAAACAGTAGTATCTTTATATTCTACAGTTTCTACTGATTGTACATCTTTATCTAAAGGAATGTCTTTAGTTGAAAATTCAGGTAAAATGCCTTCAGCGTCTCTTTCTGCCTGGTATTTTTCTAAAGCTACAGAAGCATCTAAAATATTTTGAGTTTCTTCTTCTGTTAATGTTGCTTGTTTTGCTTTAGCAATATTTGCAAGTTCAGCAGCTTCTTCATCTGCAGCTTTTTTACTTGCTAACATTGTAAAGTTAACAGCATGCTTATTGCTTAAGAATTTATCTTCAATAAATTTAGTGAAAATAGTTTTATCTTCTAAAGCTTCTTGTTTTAAGCTTTCAAGAGCAATTTCAGGTTTTAAGAATACTGTTGTGTCAATATCGTTATTTTTTGCATCAAAAGCAGCACATGCTAATGTTAAGCCATAAGTCATACGGCCATCAGATTTTGTTTTTTGTGCTAATTCAAATTGGTGGAACTCTTTAGCGATTTGCTCTGTAGAGAAACCATCCTTAGCAATTTTTTCTAAAGTTTTAACAATTAGGTCATCTAATTTTGCAAAGTTTTCTTCTTTAACACCTTCACCACCAATGCAGAAGAAAATATCTCTACCATTATCTGCAACATAGCAGAATGGTCTTACAGCAAGTTTAGAGTCTTCTAATGCTTTAAGCATTTCAGCTGATGCATCACCTGAAAGTAGGGCTTCCATAAATTCAGCCATAAATGACATTTTAGTATCGCAACTATCTGTAATATTCCACATTTTTAGGTAGAAGTGATTGTTTTCAGCATCATCTTCTTTATATGGGTATTCCATTGTAATATCTTTTGGAGCTTCAAAAGGTGTTTGCATTGGGTTAACAGGCTTGCAGTCTGAGTATTCAAACTCGTTTAGAACCCATTCTTCTAACTTTTCTTGAACTTCTTGATAGTCAACATCACCATATGTTACAAAAATTGCATTTGATGGGTGGTAGTATTTCTTATGGTAGTCACAAAACTCTTCATATGTTAAATCAGGAATTGCTGCCGGGCGACCACCTGAGTTATGAGCATAAATAGTATCTGGGTATAATGCTTTATATTTGTTTTTCCATAAGTGAGAATAAGCAGAACCCATTGCACCAATCATTTCGTTAAATACAACACCTGTTGTTTTTAATTCTGTTGATGAGTCTTTAGGGTCTGTAAATTCAAATCTCCAACCTTCTTGTAAAAATGCTTCTTTTCTTAATAGCGGGAAAAACACAGAGTTTGTGTAAACATGCATTAAGTTGAAAAAGTCTTTTTTATTTTGAGTTGCAAACGGGTAGCATGTATGGTCAGAATATGTCATAGCATTCATAAATGTTTGCAGAGAATTTTTTAATAAAGATGTGAAAGGATCTTTTAATGGAAAATCTCTAGAACCTTGCAGTACTGAGTGTTCTAAGATATGCATAATACCATTGTCTGAGTAAGGTAGAGTTTTAAAACCTACCATAAAACCTTTTTCATCATCATCTGCTTTAATGTGGATGTGCGAAGTTTTAGTAGCTTCGTGTTCAAATTCAAAAACTTCAACTTCTAGGTTTTTAATTTCTTCTTGTTTGATTAACTTAAACATATTTTTTTATCCCTTCTGGAGTTATTTCTATAGCGTTTAAATCTATGTTTTCTTTATCATATTGTTGTTTGTTAAATATACCACTTAATTTAGCATTTTTTAAGCCTTTAAGCAATACATCATCTATTAAATAGCTTAAAATTTGAGCATCTACTTCATTTATTATTTTTAATATATGAGGACGCTTAGAGAATCTTATTTTTTCTTGTTCAATTAATTTTAAACATTCATCAATAAGTGCTTGTTTGTTATTTATAATCCATTTGTCAATTAATTGCAGAGTTTTAAAGTTTGATGATATGTCACTAATCTTATAAACTCTAATTGAAAATATGTATGAGTCTCTATCAAAATGAACATTATATGAATATGCACTGTTTTGTTCTCTAATTACATTTTTAGCAAAAGTTTGGCTAATAACATCAGATAATGATTCGAGGGTAAATTTAAATAATCTATCATTAATTTTGTTTACATTATGTAATTGTGCAGCATAGTTTATGCTTGTATTTGCTTCAGAGTTTACAATAGCATTGTAGCTATTACGATTGCAGTTAAATGAAATGGCTTTATCATTTTTAAAATCAATAGTATTTTCATTAATTGCATAGTTTGCAATAGTTTTAATTTTATCTTCATCTTTTGATAGAATATTTAAATAAAACTCACTATTTTCTAAAAGTTTACTATGTAAAGTTTGTAGCTTTTTAGCTAATTCTGATAGTTTCTTTTTACTTTTTAAACAATCTTTTATCATAAAATAGCAATGATTAGCATGAGTAGAACCTATAAAGTTATCATAAACTTTAAAATCTTCATTTAATGATAAGTACATTGTAGTACTCGAAAATGTTCCAATATAATCATCGGAATTAATATAATAGGTATATTTATCTAAAATTTTAGATAATAACTTAAGATCTTTATTAAACTTTAGCTTATTAACTTTATTATTTAAAGTTTTAATTGCTAATGGGTAATTATGCCTCATTTTTGCTGAAATTGTTAAGTTAATATGATACTTTGATGTGTCTTCTAAATCATTAATAAAGTTAAAGAAATAAGATGATAAGTTTAAATAATTACGATTATTATCAGAAAATGACTCATCAATTAACCTTGAGGCTACATATTTATATAGTCCTAGCAGTAGTAAGTCTTCTTCATTAATATTTGTAATAGGGTAATATTGCACCATAGAACTAAACTTAGCTGAGGGTTCAATATATGCTTTTACCTTAACACCATTAACATTAATATCTTTTTCTTCAGAGTCATATAAAACTTCAATATTGTCTTCTTTAATATCAATGTATGAAACTTCTTCATCAGTAATTTTATTTACTAATTTATTATTTTCTTTAATTTCTAGAATATCACTTTCAGTTAAATTAGAGGCAATATTTTTAATTTTTTTATCTAATATTTCAAAGTCTGTTATATCTTCACCGCTGGCATATGCATTGCTTATCCAGTAGTGATTGTTTAAGATAGAATTATCTACATATTCAATAAATAAACTTTTAAAGTTATGCTTTATGTTTTTTATATAAGTCTTTGTTTCTAAAGTTTTTAATTTATTATTGCTTGTGAAGGTGGAAGTTATATAACTAAAGTCACTTCTAAAGCTACTATAGTGGTTTTCAGAAATATCAGCAGGTGTAAAGCTATTAAAAAACTTATTAATTTTTTGAGTAGTTAGGTTGTTTTTTAATTCATCTAGCTTACGGTAAAATTCTTTAGAATCTTTTTTATCATTATTAATATAAGCATCTTCTAAAAAACTATGACCTTTAGATGTTTTAAAATACACTTGGTATTTACTGGTATCTAATTCTTGAACTATAAAGTTATTAAAAATTTCTAACTCAGGAGTTTTTTCTCCTAAGTAATAATATTTACTAGAGTCTAAAAGCTCTCCTTTCTTAAACTCTTTATCAGAGTTTATTGTGATAGAAGTTTCTTTATTATCATTTAAAATAAACTGTTTAGAGTCTATAGTATCAAATTCTTTAAAGTTATAATTATCAAGGTATTCTTCAAGTAATTGTTGAGTTTTTAATGAGTTATTTTTACCAATTGTAATAAATAACATGTTTGAAGGATGATAGTATTCTTGATAGTATTTTTTTAAATCTTCATATGATAAATCAATAATATCAGTAGGGTAGCCACCCATATTTACAACATCATTTATACCATTAAAAACATTGAAGTGCTTATGTTGAGATGAATAATTTTTCATATACTCATACATCTCATTAAAAACAATGCCTTTTACTTTTAGGTTGTTATTTTCATCAATATCAAATCTCCAGCCTTCTTTTAAAAAGCTTTCTTTAGATAGGTTAGGGTTAAAAATGCTATCTAAAATAATATCTAATGCTTCATAATATCCAGCGTTTGACTCTGTAGAAACTTGAAACTCGGTTTTGTTAATTCTAGTAGTGGCAAATGCCCTAAAATCAGCACTATTTTCAAAAATATTATTAATATCTTTTCTAGAATATTTTTTACTACCATCTAAAATACAGTGTTCTAAAATATGAGAAACTCCCGTTTCATCGAAACAAGGAGTATTAATTTTACATAAAAAGCCTAATGACTTAGCTTTATTTTTTAAGTGAAGATGTTTAGTTTTTAAAATAGAGTGTTCATACAAATAGTAAGGGGTTCCTAAAAAATCTGCATATCCTTCTTGTATTAATTTAAACATTTCTTCACCCTTTATTTTAAATGCGTTCTGGTGCTTGTGTATAATCTGGGTTTGTGCGAGGTAATGGCGTATTGCTTGGTACTAAGCCTCGTCTAATCATTGCCCAAACATCGCTTCGTTGCATGTTAATTGCTACTACGCTTGGTGTTCCTGCAACATCAATTGCTGTTGTAAAAACTTTTCTGCCTGAGTTTCGCAGAGTTCCTTGTGCAACTTGTTTAAGTGCAGAAACAGGAAAAGGGCTATAACTCATATTATAACCCTGATACCACCATTTAGGCCCGTTTGAGCTAACAACTTCTAAACAGACAACATCTTTGTATATTTTTGTTTGTGCTTCCATTTTTTACTGTCGCTCTTTTTAATTAGTATTGAAAAATCTCGTCTGAGTATTCTTTACGCTTTTTGCTTTTTTCTAGCTTTGTAAGCATTCTAGTTCTTTTTAGTCTGCTTAGATGATCAGCAAAAATAATACCGTCTAAGTGGTCAATTTCATGTTGAATACATGTAGCAAGTAAACCTTCGCAATCCATTGTAAACTCTTTACCGTTGTAATCTAACGCTTTAACTGTACATGTAGCAGGGCGCTCAACTTCGTCAAATGCGTTAGGTAATGATAGGCAACCTTCTTGGTATACATTTAAATCATCACTTGTTTTAACAAGCTCTGGGTTGATAAAGTATAAAGGTTTTTTATTCATGCCGTTTTCATCGCATTCAACATCAATAACTACTAGTCTTTTATGAATATCTACCTGAGTAGCCGCTAAACCAATACCGTTTGCAGCGTACATTGTTTCTAGCATGTCATCTAGAATTTTCTGAATTGATTCGTCTACTTTTTCTACTTTTTCAGCAACTTTTTTTAATCTAGCATCTGGAGCCATTAAAATTTTTAATCTAGCCAATTTATTTTTTCCTTAAATTCAATTAATTTATAATATTCTTGTAAAAAATTCTTTCATATTATAATATTTTATGTAATTATAAACAAGTTAAATCTTATTTTATGACTAATAAATAGTCAATAAATACACCAATTAAATCAATCTTAAGAAAAAAGGAGAATATACCATGGTTGGAATGGGCGATATGATGGGTATGATGAAAAAAGCAAAACAAATGCAAAAAGACATGGAAAAAATGCAAAAAGACCTTGAAAAGGTTGAAATGTCATCAACTATCGCTGATATGGTAACAGTTACAGTTTCTGGTAAAGGTGATATGAAAGCACTTAAAATTGAAGATTCAGCAATGGCTGATAAAGAAACTCTAGAAGATATGATTCTAGCTGCTTTTAATGATGCTAAAGATAAAGCAAATGCACACACAGAAGCAGAAATGAAGAAAATCACAGGCGGTATTAACATCCCTGGTTTCTAATAGAAAAGAAATATATTTATGAAAAACAATATTCCTGCAGAATTAACAAAATCTATTAATGCACTAGCAAAATTGCCTGGTGTAGGTAGAGTTTCAGCAAAAAGAGCAGTATTACACATGCTGCAAGATAAATCTTTAATTGCTAATTTGGTAGAAAATTTAACTGCTTTAGAGCAAAACATTACTACTTGCCAAGTTTGCGGGAATATTGCTACATCTGAAATTTGCGATATTTGCCAAGATGAACAAAGAGATTCTAAACTTTTATGTGTTGTAGAGGGTGTTAGCCAACTATGGGCAATGGAAAGTGCAGAAAGCTTTGGCGGTAAATATTTTGTTTTAAATGGTCTGCTTAATGCTTTAGAAGGTAAAGGACCAGATGAAATTGGCATTACAAAACTAATTAACTTAGTACAGCAAAATAAGGTAGAAGAAGTTATTTTAGCAATTTCAGCAAGTGTTGATGGGCAAACTACAACACATGTTATTGCAGAATCTTTACAAACATGCGATAATGTACAAGTTACTAGTTTAGCAAAAGGTATTCCGGTAGGTGCAGGGCTTGATTATATGGATTCAGGCACATTATTTTTAGCACTAAAAAATAGGAATAGCCTATAAGTTATTTATAAAAGGGGCGTGTATAAATGAAAAAACTAACTTTATGTATTCTAATGTTATTAGTTAGTTTTAATGCGCTTAGTTTAGATAGATACACTATTACAAACCTTGTAAAACAGCTGCAGCCAGCAGTTGTTACAATTACTCAAAATATACAATCATCAAATTCTATAGCATCTGGAGTTATTGTCTCTTCAGATGGTTTTGTTGTTACTAATTATCATGCTGTAGCAGGCGGAAATAAAGCATATGTTAAGCTTGCAGATGGTAAAGTGTATGATGCAACAGTTGTTAGCTATGATGAAAAAACAGACCTCGCAGTTTTAAAAATGGGTACATATGATGCATTTAGATATGTAATGTTTGCAAACTCTGATAAAGTTGAAGTTGGCGAATTAGTTTTTGCCATAGGTTCTCCATATGGTTTTGAAAAAAGCGTATCAATGGGTATTATATCTGGTAAAAATAGACAAACTGGTAAATTTGGCTATGAAGACTTTTTACAAACAGATGCAGCAATTAACCCAGGTAATTCAGGTGGTCCATTATTTAACTTAGATGGTCAATTAATTGGTATTAATACAGCAGGGTTAAGAACTGGTAATGGCATAGGTTTAGCTATTCCATCAAACTTAGTACAACGCGTTATTACACAATTAAAACAAAAAGGTACTGTACAACGCCCAACAATTGGCGTAGAAGTTGCAGATATAACAAGAAAAGTACAAACTATTTTAAAGCTAAATAATACAAGTGGTGCTGTGGTATATAAAATTAAAAGAGGTAGCTCAGCACAAATGGTAGGTTTAATGGCAGGAGATGTTATTATTAGCTTTAATGGCTCTAATGTTAATAACGCATTAGAATTCAAGAAAATATTAGAGCATTCAAATGTTGGCTCAATGGTAAGAATGAGAATTGTCAGAAATAACAAACTTATAAATTATAAAATTAGACTACAACAAGAAAAATAAAAGGGTGGTTTCAATGAAAAAAATCTATATTGCTGTATTATCATTATTTGCACTTAATGCAAATGCTTTAGAACGCTATACAATTGCCAACTTGGTTGATAAAATTAACCCAGCAGTTGTTTATATTAAAGCTGTTGAAGATAAAACAGTTAAAGAAAATACAAAAGCTAACCCATTTTCAAAAAAAGATAAGCAAGCAGCTTTAGATAACCATAAAAAGCAAGTATCAAACGGCATTAAATCCAAAAAAAATTATAACATCGGATCTGGAGTTATAATTTCAAAAGAAGGTTTAGTTATTACAAACTATCATGTTGTAGAAATTGCAGATAAAATTACAGTAACAACATCAGACAATAAGTTTTATGATGCAAAAATTATAGGCTTTGACCAAAAAAGTGACCTAGCTCTTTTAAAAATTGATTCAAAAGATAATACTCATTTTACATTTGCTAAGTTTGCAGATTCTAATAATGCCAGAATTGGAGAGCTAGTATTTGCAATAGGTAATCCATATGGTTTAGAAGGTACAGTTTCAACAGGTATTATTTCAGGTAGAAATAGAAATATTGGTACTAATATTTATGATGATTTTCTACAAACAGATGCATCAATTAACCCAGGTAATTCAGGTGGTCCTCTATTTGATTTAGATGGTAAGATTGTTGGTATTAATACTGCAATATTCTCTCAAACAGGTGGTTCTGATGGTATTGGCTTTGCTATTCCATCAAATACGGTTGATTTAATCGTTACTCAGCTTAAGCAAACTGGTAAAGTTGTTAGAGGTTGGTTAGGTATTCAAGCTCAAATTATTGATGAAAGTATTGCTACAGCTTTAAAACTAGAATCTACAAATGGTGTTTTAGTGGCTGATGTTACAGCAAATAGCCCAGCTAAACTAGCAGGTATTAAAAGTGGAGATGTTATTTTAAAATATAACGATAAGCAAATTAAAAACTTATTTGATTTACCTAAAATGGTTGCTAAAACTGCAATTAATGATGAAGCTAAAATTACACTATTAAGAAAAAGCCAGCAACTTGTTGTAAATGCTAAAATTATTTCAACAGAGCAAGGTGCAGCAGTAGAAATATCTCAAGAAGACGAAATTACAGTAAAACAGTTAAAAGTGTTAGGTTTTTATATTACAAACTTAACAAATGAAGTAAAAAAAGAACTTAAAATAACAACTACAAAAGGCGTACTAGTTACAAATGTAGATAAAAGCTTTAAGCGTTTTAATCTAGTAGAGGGCGATATTATTTTACAAGTTGATCAAAAAAATGTAAATTCAATTCAGGAAGTTAAACACTTAGTAGATAATTCAACAAAGCCATCATTACTGTTATTTATTAACAGAAAAGGCAATAATATATTTTCAGTAATTGAAAAATAAAAGGATATTTATGAAACCAAAAGCAATTTTATTATTAGGCCCAACAGCAAGTGGTAAAACAGCATTAGCTATTGAACTAGCCAATAAATTTAATGGTGAAATTATTAACGCAGATTCAAGGCAGTTTTATAAAAAAATGCCAATTATTACAGCTATGCCTGATGATGAAGAGTTTGCACAAGCTACTCATCACTTATTTGATATTTTAGAGCCTGATGATAATTTTTCTGCAGCTAAATATATTAACTTAGCTAAACAAGTTGCACAAGATATAACAAATAGGGGTAAGTTGCCAATTTTTGTTGGTGGAACAGGTTTATATATTAAAGCTTTAGAAGATGGGTTAAGTCCCTCGCCAAGGCCAGATGCAGAACTTGTTGAACAGTTAAACTTACTTTCATTTGACGAGTTAATATCTCAATTAAACGAGCTAGACCCTGATGTAGCTAAAAACATTAAGCTAAATGATAGATATCGTGCAATTGTTGCATTAAGAACTATTAAACAAACAGGTAAAAGCATTACTTATTGGCAAAGTCTACCTAATACAGATATGTTAGATTATGACTTTATTCACTTATCATTAAACCCTGAAAGAGAAGTTCTATATTCAAGGATTAATAAAAGAGCCGATAAAATGGTTGATTTAGGGGTTATTGATGAAGTTAAGGCTTTATTAGATGAATATGGTGAAGATAAGCTAAACTCATTAACAAGTATTGGTTTTGATATTTTTGTAGATGCTTTAAAAGATAATATTGAAACTGATAAGGCAATAGAATTATTCGCACAAAAACAAAGGAATTACGCTAAACGACAAGTAACATGGATGCGTAATCAATATCCTAACGAACATACTTGTGATGATTTAAATGTAACTTTTGAATTTCTTGAACGAAGACTTAAGCAAGAAGTTTAAAAAAAAGGATTATACAATGAAACACTTATTAACATTAATTTTAGCACTTGTTATTTCATTTAATGCTAATGCAAATGCAAATACAGACTTAACAAATTTTAATAATTCATATGATGAGTTACTAAAACAATATGTAAAAAACGATAGTGTTAAAGAAAATACAAAACTTGCTTTAGTAGACTATAAAAAGTTAAAATCTGATAAAATTTTATTAAAAACTAGCAATTTAATTAAAAAAGTTAAAGTTTCTACTTTAAGTAAAAACGATCAGCTAGCGTTCTGGATTAATGCTTATAACTTTTATACAATTGAACTTATTGCAAATAATTACCCTGTTAAAAGTATTAAAGACTTAGGCTCATTTTTTAACTCTGTTTGGGATAAACATAAATTTGAAGTTGAGGGTAAGCAATACTCATTAAATAATATAGAACACTCAATTATCAGACCTGTGTTTAAAGAACCAAGAACTCACTTTGCATTAGTGTGTGCATCAATCTCATGTCCTGATTTATTAAATGAAGCATATAAAGGCGAAATTTTAGATAAACAATTAGATATGCAAACTAAAAAATTCTTAAATAATGATACAAAAGGTGTTATAGTAAAATCAGGTATGGTAAAAGTTTCTAAGCTATTTAGATGGTACAAACAAGACTTTTACGATAAAAACCCTCTAGTATTTATTCAAGATTATAAAAATATTAACTATATCCACGGATATTTACCATATAATTGGAATCTAAACTCATTAAATGACTAAGCTAATTGAATCTATTAAACAAATGCGTAAAGATGCACCCAAACCTTTTGGGCTGTATTCTGCTACTGCAATTGGTTTAGATGGTGGTTTAAATACATATTTAAATAACTTTGATAGCACAAACTTTACAGACTTTTCTGCAGGGTTAAAAGTTTATAGAACTTCAACATACTATCCTAAAAAAACTCGCAGCAGAACTATTAAAAGAAAAGGGCGTGTTAAATTATTAGAATATGCTAAAGAAGGTCAACCAATTCTATTAGTACCTTCATTAGTTAATAAACATTATATTTTTGATTTATATGAAGATAATTCATTCATTAAATATTTAGTATCTCAAGGATTTAGACCCTTTGTAATTGACTGGGGCGAACCTGGCGATGTTAAGCATAGCTTTAATTTGCAGTCTTTAATTGAAGACTATGTTCTATTTTTTGCTACATACTTAAACCAGCAGCTTAATTCAAAAGTTGATTTATTAGGTTATTGCATGGGTGGTGTTTTTGCTTTAATTGCAGCTACAAAACAAGAAAAACTGTTTAATAGCTTAACACTTGTAGCAACTCCGTATGATTTTAATGAAATGCCATTTACAGGAATGATGAAACTTTATAAAAGCTTTTATCTAGAATATTTAAAAACTGTAAATGTAAGTGCAGAACTTATTCAAACATTATTCTTTATGTTAGATTGTAAAGGAGTGTTAGCTCGTATTAAACACTTTGCATCAGTAGAAGATAAAGATCAGTTAAAACGAATGGTAGCCTTGGAAGACTGGCTTTCAGACTGTATAGCTGTTGAAAACACTATAGCAAAAGATGTTTTAGAGCTATGGTATGATAAAAACAAACTTTATCATGAAGACTTAAACTTAAATAAATTAAATCTAAAAACATTATTAGTTACAGCTAATAATGACGCAATTGTGCCTAAGGAAGCATCTTTAAAATTATTAGAAGAAATTCCAAATATTGATCATATCGCCTGTTCTTCAGGGCATATTGGTATTATGGTAGGTCGTAAGTCTCAAAAAGAATTTTATTCAAAAATAGTAAAAAGCATATCTAAATAGTTATAAATTGATAAAATAGGGTTGAAATATCTACAACCTATACTGATAATTTATTATGACTTAAAATTCTCCCTATGGAGTTTATCGACCTTTTACTAGCTTAACCTTTCTTAAATAGCAGTAGTCTTAAGATTCTTTACGAGGAATGTACTATGAACAAAGCAACAACTGCAACACTTATCTTAATGTCATTATTCTTGTACGGCTGTGGCGGCGGAGATGGCGGTTCATCAACACCAACACTTCCAAGCAGCGAGCAAACAGATAATGACAACACCAATACAGATACTGATACTGATACCGGAGATACTACAACTCCCGACACCGACGATTCAAATGACTCAGGCGATACCGATAACACGGGTGATGATTCAGACGATAACGGTGATTCAAACAACGGCGGTGGCACTAATACCGGCGGAGATGATTCAGATGACTCAAGTGATTCAACTGATCCTGATACTGGCGACAGTACAGGCGGAGATGATAGTAACGGCGGTACAACAGACCCTGAACCAGACACTGGCACAGGTGATGATAATACAGATACCGATAACGGAAATACTGACGACGGCAACACTGATGACGGTAGCGTAACAGATCCAGAGCCAGAACCTGATACAGGTGAAGGCGATGATAATACTGATGACAATACCGGCGGCGATACTGGCGATAACACAGGTGATGATAGTGATACTACCGACCCTGAACCAGACCCAGTAGATCCAACAGAAGAAGCTAAAGCCGCAGTTTTAGCTAAGTTTAACAGCGATGTTAACTATCTGTACGGTCAGCAACAGTGTGAGTGGGTTGATACCAACTTTGATGTTGAGTTATCATTTTTTGCAATCGAATTTTTGATGGCAGAAGAAATGGCTCCGCAAAACGAAATTTCAGGTGTTCTTTGTAACGAATATATGGAACCTAATGGTTTAGATATTCGCTCAAAAACAGCAACTGATGTCGTTGAAAGCCAAACTCTAACTCTAAACGGTGGTTCGTTAGAAATTGATGCAGGTATTGTTTTTGAAAACTCTACTTACTCAGTTGATAGTTCTGTTTATCAGATCTACGGCCTAAAAGCTGCATCTGGTACTTATGATGGCGTTACACTGCTGTTAAATGTATCAAATAAAGCCGACGGTTCAACTCACGAGGTGTTTATTAATACTCATCAAACCAACACTTTGCACGATGGTTCAGCATCTACACTTAAAGATGCAGGGCAGTTGGTGGCAAAGGAAGTATCATCTTCTGCTGGTTCTGGTGCAGTTATTGATGTTTCATCTCAGGTATCTGTAACATTTGATCAAAGCAATCAAACATTGGTTGACTTGTGGAATCCAAGCCTTGAGTCTGCGCTTAACTCAATTGACTTATCTGATGATAAGAATATTGAATTTGAGCAAGCACTTAACTACTGGTGTGAATTTAATGTATCGCTAAATGAATCTAAAGTTCCTTTACGATACTCGTCACAAAACATCAGCGGCTATTCTGCTTATGCAGGCCAAATGGACTTTTATGATGCAGACGGTACGCGTTATATCATTCGTGATATGGAGCTGTCTGCAAGTGGTCCATCAAATGGTGCTTTAAGTAATGTTGTTGTTAAAGCAAATATTGCTAATTTAGACCTGCTGGTCTCTGGCGAAAACGGGCTACAATATACATTTAATTGTATGTAGTTCTGTTAAAAAAGAGAGTCACTTATTGTGGCTCTTTTTTTTATGCATAAGTATCTAAATAATATTAAAAAAATCTTTATTGTATAAACTTGACATATATACTCGGCAATCTTATACTAATATAGATTAATACTTTCTTTCAATTTACTAAAGATATTGCCGCTTTGGCTTTATCTTTCTCTGCATAAGGTGAAATCTTATGAAAAATCTTAATATCTTTCTAAGTGTAACTATTCTTTCATTGGTTCTTGCTGGTTGTGGCGGCGGTGGTGGCGGTAGCTCAACACCAACTCCTACACCAACGCCAGATCCAACCGATCCGGTAGTAGATACAACTAAAGAAAAAATCGATGGTGACTTGTCGGTGTTACTTGGTTTGTCTTCTTGCTCGTATGAGCCTGAAAGTAACTCTCCAAGTGCTCTAGAAACATCAATAGCTGCAGTAATCAACAACAATACGGTAAACCCTGGCAACATGGCTTACCTGATGTGCTCGAGCTCTCTCAACCCGGCTTTGCTTAATTTGCAAAACCTTGTTGATAATAAGAACCTTGTTGTTGAGAAAGTTGACGGTGAAGATCGACTGGTTATGGATGTTCCATTCGTATACGATAATGGAACAGAAACAGTCAGCTCGATTAAGTTGGTAATCATGAATGATGGTATTCGTGATAATGCATTCAATAAGCTTAAAGCTATTG
>PTJW01000060.1 GCA_002937495.1 Pseudomonadota bacterium
CTCATCTGTAGCTCTTAATAAATCTTTTAAGTTATCTAAACGAGTTTTTGCATCTTCTTTGTTAACATCTGCTCTTAGCATTTTTACATAGCCTGACTCTTCTAATACTCTTTCAAGTAATTCAGATGGAGCCCATGCTTCAGCAATTTCTTTCCATGAGTCAACTAACTCAATAAATTCTTGTAAAGTTGATGCAACTCTTGATGAAAATACACCCTCTCTAATACCAACACGAATTGCTTCATACATTGGTAGTTTTTGAACTTTAGCTCTTTGACGAATTAGTTTAATTGTTGTATCACCAATACCTCGCTTAGGCATATTGATAATTCTTTCAAGTGCTAAATCATCACTTGCTAGTGCTACAAGTCTTAAATATGCTACGGCATCTCTAATTTCTTTACGCTCATAGAATTTTTGACCACCAACAACTTGGTATGGAATATCATTTTTGTTAAATGCTTCTTCAATTGGACGAGTTTGAATCATAGTTCTAACTAACACACAACATTGAGCCCATGCACCACCTGTGTTACGGTGTTGTTTAATTTGTGCTGCTACTGCTCTTGCTTCGTTGTATTCATCTGTCATAGGTCTAAGGTCAATTAATGAACCTTTATCACCAGCTGTCCAAAGCTCTTTATCGTGTCGTTCAGTATTATTTTTAATAACAGCACCGGCTGCTCTTAAAATATTTGCAGAACATCTATAGTTTTGCTCTAATCTAACAACTTTAGCATTAGGAAAGTCAGTGTCAAATCGTAAAATGTTACCAACAATAGCACCACGGAATGCATAAATAGACTGGTCATCATCACCAACAACACAAATGTTTTTACGCAGTAATGCTAATAATCTTAACCATAGGTATTGAGTAGCGTTTGTATCTTGATACTCATCTACCATGATATATTTAAATTGTTCTTGGTATTGTCTTAAAATTTCATTATTATCACGGAAAATTTTCATAACATGTAATAATAAATCGCCAAAGTCCACAGCGTTTAACTCGATAAGTCGCTGTTGGTATGTTTTAAAGATGTTACCAGCTTGCCCGGCAACTTCTTGTCTTTCTTCTTGGTCTAAATCTTCTGGATATTTACCATCATCTTTCCATTTAGAGATTTTACCAATCATGTCTCTAACTGGGTATTCTTTATCATCAATTCCAGCATCAGAATAAATTTGAGAAACTAGTTTTTTCTGATCATCCACACCAATAATTAAAAAGTCTGATCCTAAGCCTACTAGCTCGGCATGTTTTCTTAAAATTCTTGAACATAAACTATGGAATGTACCTAACCACATACCATCTGTTGAATGACCTAATACATCCTCAACACGCTCGGCCATTTCGGCAGCTGCTTTGTTAGTAAATGTTACTGATAAAATTTGGTTTGGAGTTGCTGCACCTGTTTTAATAATATGTGCTAAACGCGTTGTTAACGCTTTAGTTTTACCTGTTCCGGCACCTGCAAGCACTAAAACTGGACCGTCAATTGTTAAGACAGCCTGTGCTTGTTCATTGTTTAAACCGTGTAAATAATCTTGATTTGTATCCATGCAAATAAATATACTTGATTTTTTATTGTTTATCAACTAAAATATCTAGAGTTAAATCATAGGTTTCTGATTTTATTAGATTATTAGTAATAAAATAAAAAAAATACTGTAAAATCCTTTAAAAACATCACAACAACACCTATTATAAATAAGTAAATTAATTATGTAAAAAAATTAGAAAGTTTCGGATATATTTTATGAATAAAAACGACAATAACCAAAGCACTGTTGCCGTACAAGCTAGCATCCAAGACATTGCAAAAATGAAAATAAAAACAGACAAAGCTTGGCACAAAAAGGCAATTGCTTTAGCAGAAAAACTATTAAGGAAAGTTACTAAACTTCCAGTAAATATTACATTAGCAAATGAAAACATTATGCTAAACGCTAGTGCTATTTTTTGGTATCAAGATACTGAGTGCAAAAAGTTTGTAATGATTAAATCTCATTTTGAAAATGACAATGATGTTGTTATGCAATTCCCATTTGTAGCATCATTTACTAAAGACAGTGTTTCATCAGTTCTAGAAAAATCAATTAAAGATTTATTTGGTCGTCCATTTAGTAAAACTCTTGCAATTGATACTTTCGCATCTGATAAAATTTCTTCAGCTCCTACTATTATTATTGAAGATGAAGATAATAAATCTCAAACAGTATTACACAATATGGTTTGGGTAAATCAAATTACTCCTGAACAGTTTGAACTTATTCAAAACCATTCAGACCAGTTTTCAATTGAGGCAGTAGCAGAACACGAACTTACAGAATCTCAAACTCATGAAATTCACAAGTTTTTATACCAATCTTGCTTACGACACATTCATAAAATGAAATTTACAGACTTTGCCCAAATGGGTGATTCTATAGAAGATTTTATGCAGTCACACAGCCCTCAAAGCAAAACATTACACTAAGCAATTTTAACAGAAAATAAGCTCCGGCTTATTTTTTGTGCGTATGTATGATAATAAAATATTACAAAAACAAATAAAAAACGGATATAAAGTTTATGATTAGACAGTACGAACTAGTAGCTAAAGTTAAAAAATATAACCCAGATGCAGATGTTGCTTTATTAAACAGAGCATATGTGTTTTCTATGCGTGCGCATGGTAACCAAATGAGAGCATCAGGCGAACCTTATTTAACTCACCCATTAGAAGTAGCAGACCTACTAACAGAACTTCACTTAGATGAAGAAACAATTGCTACGGCCCTACTTCATGATACAATTGAAGATACTCTTGCTACATATGAAGAGATTGAAAAAATTTGCGGTAAAGATGTTGCAGATATGGTTGAAGGTGTTACAAAGCTTTCTAAAATTGATTTTCAAGATAAAAACGAACACCAAGCTGAAAACTACCGTAAGCTATTTTTAGCTATGTCTTCTGACATTCGTGTTCTATTAGTTAAACTAGCTGATAGATTACACAACATGAGAACTATTGAGTTTAAGAAAAAAGAAGAATCTAAGCGTAGAATTGCTAAAGAAACAATGGATATTTACATTCCATTAGCCCACCGTATTGGTTTATACAAGTTTAAAACAGAGTTAGAAGATATCTGCTTTAAAACTCTATACCCTGAAGAATACGCTAAAATTGTTGAAAGAATTGACTTTGTTGTTCAACAAGATGACTTAGTAGAGAAAGTTATTGCTCATTTAAAAGCTGAGCTAGAAAAAAGAGATATCAAGGCTGAAGTATCAGGCCGTGCCAAAACTCCATATTCTGTGTGGAGAAAAATGATTAATAAAAACTTAACATTTGACCAGCTAACAGATATTGTTGCTTACCGTATTACAGTTGATGATATGGGTAAATGTTATGAAGTTTTAGGTATGATTCACAGCCTATACAATGCTTTACCTGGTAGATTTAAAGACTATATCTCCAACCCTAAACCAAACGGCTACCAAAGCTTACATACAAGTGTTATTGGTCCATTTGGTAACAAAGAAGAAATTCAAATCAGAACTGACCATATGCACGAGATTGCAGAATCTGGTGTTGCGGCTCACTGGTTATACAAACAAAAGAACTCAACTGATAAAAAACAAGTTACTGCTGGTAACCAGTATGAATGGCTTAGAAATATTATTGATGGTCTGCAAGATGCAGGATCTGCTGATGAAGTTCTTGAAAATACAAAAATGGAACTATTTAGAGATGAAGTATTTATCTTTACTCCTAGTGGTGACTTAATTAGTTTACCTCGTGGTGCTAGTGGTTTAGACTTTGCCTTTGCAATTCACTCTGAAGTTGGTTATAAGTGTAAGGCTATTAAGGTTAATTCTAAATTTGTTCCATTAAGAACAGAATTAAGAAATGGTAATGTTGTTGAGATTGTTACAAACAACGGTGTTAAGCCAACTAAAGGCTGGCTTTCAATGGTTATTACAAGTAAAGCTAAAAACTCTATTAACCGCTATATCAAAGAACAAGAATTTGAAGTTGCTATTAATGATGGTAAGTCAATGCTTGAAAAAGCTCTTAAAGGAAAAGATGTTAAACTTACTGACAAACTTATTAAACCTCTTGCTGAAAAATATAAGTGGGATGAAGTTGATGAAGTTTATAAAGCCATTTCACAAGGACGAGTTAGCACTAAATCTGTAATTGAATTCTTATTCCCAGAAGAGGTTAAACCTGCTACTGAAGAAGAAACTATTGAACAACTAGAAACTGGATTATCAAACAGAAAAGGTCAAAAATCTAACTCTAAGACAGGTATTGAAGGCTTAGTTGATGGCTTGGTTGTTAATATTTCTAAGTGCTGTAACCCTATCCCTGGTGAAAGAATCGTTGGTATTATTACAAGCGGTAAAGGTATTGCTATTCACTCAAGAATGTGTAAGAACTTAACTCAGTACGAAAATGACCCTGAAAGATGGTTAGATGTATCATGGTCTTCACAAAGAGATGATGAGCAAGTTTACAGAACTAAACTAAGAATGTTACTACTAAACAATAAAGGTGTACTTTCAGACTTAACTAATACAATCTTTAACGCTGATGTTAATATTGTAGACTTTAATGTTGAAACACAAAATGAAGACTATTACGGTGTAGCTTGTGAAGTTGAGTTAAAAGATATCGAACACTTTGGTTATCTAATGTCTAAGCTGCGTTCAATTAATGCAGTAGCCAAAATTGAAAGAGTACAAGGATAATTTAGTTTATGAGAAACAAACTAAGAGAATTATGGCAAATAAAAAAGAACAGGAAAAGAGGTATCCACAAAAATAAGCGAGACTTTCAATTAAGAGTCGCTGAGTGGATTTACCCTAGTATTGGTTTAAAGGCTTGGGCAAAATATTTAGCTTTATATTTAAAGCGTAAGCCTTTATCTAGCCATAAAATTGCTTTAGGTTTTGCTTTTGGTACTTTTGTGAGTTTTACTCCTTTCATGGGCTTACATGGCTTTATTGCTATTGTTTTAGCTTATTTATTTAAGGCAAGCATTCCTGCTTCTATTTTAGGTACTATTGTTGGTAACCCTTGGACATTCCCTCTTATTTGGGTTTGGTCATTAAACTTTGGTAACTTTATTATGCATGGATCAAAAGCAATACATGATGTTTCAAGCTTTACATTTAGCTTAGAAAATATTATTTCTGAATTTGCTTTTTACTGGGAACATTTTTTATTCCCTATGACTATTGGTGGTATACCTACTGGTATTTTAGCTGGTTTAGTAGCCTACTTAACTTTAAAGTATCAAATTGATAAGTTCAGAAAAATCCGTAAGGCTTTACTACATAATAGAAAAGTAGAACTTAGAGCTAAAAAAATTAAAAAAATTAAAAATAAAATTATAAATAAAAAAGAAAGTAAGTAACTTTGATTATTGGTATTGGTACAGATATTTGCGAAATTAATAGAATTCAGCCAGGTGCTGGATTTGCAAATAAAGTATTATCTGAGGCAGAGTTAGAGGTTCTTCAATCTAAAAAAAATAAGCAAGCATATTTAGCTAAACGCTTTGCGGTTAAAGAAGCTGTAAGTAAAGCTTTTGGCTTCGGTATTGGTGCTAAGCTTGCTTTTAAAGATATTACAGTTTTAAATAATGAATTTGGAGCTCCTTTTATTATAATTAGTGATAATGCAAAAGCTAAACTTCCTGAGTTTAGTTGTATTCATGTGTCAATTTCTGATGAAAAAAACTATGCTATTGCTTATGTAGTGGTTGAAAGGATTTAAAATGACTAATCAAGATTTTTACAATGTACAAGTAGTTTATGCACTAAAAGACACACAAACAGTTATTGAATTACAAGTTAAGCCAGGCACTACTATTTTAAAAGCAATTGAAAGCTCTGGTATTAAATCTAAACATCCTGAAATTGACTTAGAAAATTTATCTGTTGGTATTTTTGCAAAATTAAAAACGCCAGAAACAGAACTACAAGATGGCGATAGAGTTGAAATTTACCGTGAACTTCTAGTTACAAAAAAAGTTACAAAAACTAACTCATTAAAAGTGGAGATATAAGCATGACTTTAAAGCGTTACTTAACTGAAGGATTTTTATTTTTCGCATCATTTATT
>PTJW01000061.1 GCA_002937495.1 Pseudomonadota bacterium
ATAGCTTCTTCTAATGCATGTTTCATCGCTAAGTCTGACATTGAATACCAAATAAACACATGGCATGAAGTTGAGCTTTTTCTACAAGTAGTATTTGTAGAGCTTGTATCAGACCAGTCACCTGATAGTCTATATGGAAGCGTAATACTAATATTTAACACATCGCTCACAAAATATTCTGATGCATCATTATCACTAGGAAAATATGGTCCATTCCAGTTTGTTACATTTGCTGGTTTTACTTTTAGTGGAATAGCTGCTAAATCTCTTGTATCATTTGATGTCGAGTGACTTAACATTTCTCCAGTATCTAAATAATAAGCCTCAATAGCTTTTGTAATTTCTCTGGCTTCAGTAATTACTGAAGTAACTTTAGCCTGCTGAATTGCACTATATAATGCAGCGCCTGAGATTACCGATAATGCTCCAAATATTGCCAATGCTATTCTTGCATCAAGACCAAACATTGCGCCTTTTTTATTTAACATATCAAGACTTCCTAATTTAAATTATTTATAATAATATCTGTTTTATAAAACATAGAGCTTGTAGAGTATATAATTTTACCATCATTATCAGATGTATCTGATGGATTTTCTGTACCATCTACAAATTTCTCAACAGATTTATAAAAATTTATAGAGTTTGATTTTGCAAACCAAATATAAATTCTACATTTTTTAGTACCTACTGTACATGCTGTAGGTGAATCAACCAATCTATATGGAATAGTAATTGTACCGCTATTATAATCAATAGCTCCTGCATTTCGCTGGCTTAATTGAGAGTATGGACCATTCCAGTTTGATACATTTGCTGGCTTATTAAACAAACCATCTACGCCTAAATCCATACTAGGATTACCAGATGAAACTGCTAATATTTCACCTGTATCTAAATAATATTGCTCTATTGATTTTGCAAGTTCTTCCATATCTGCTACAAAAGCAGTAACTTTAGCCTGCTGAATTGCACTATATAATGCAGCCCCTGATATTACACTTAAAGCACCAAATATTACTAGTGCAATACGAGCATCTAAACCAAACATTGCACCTTTTTTATTTAACATTATAAAATCCCCGCTTTTATTTTTTAGTAGTAGCTTTAATAATAATTTCTTTTATATAATAACTTAAACAAAATATTTATTAGAAACTATCTGTAATAACTAATTTTCTTGTTTCTGGATATTGTTCAATTTTTAATTCAACACCATGAATTTCATTAACTCTTTGCTTAATATAATCAAAGAAGTCATATAAAGTTGTTTCTGCAGTTACATTCCATCTTTCATCTTTAATTTGTAAATTATGAGATGCAAGCTTCCAATCAATTTTCCATGTACCCAACATTGGCTGAATATCTGCTAAAATTTCTAGTAGAATCTCATTAACTGATTTATTTTGCTCTGCTAATAATAACTGAACATCTGCAAGTGTTGGCTCTTGGTTAATATCAACACCTACAACTCTAGCAATTTTACCTTCAAATGCAGGCTGCATGTTGTTTTGTAAATCTTGGTATACTTTTTCCATATCTTTATTAAACACTTTATCAGCTGTTGCATGGTATGCTAAAGTATCAGCCTGTGTTTGCAGTCTTTGAGCTTTTCTTTGTAGAGCTTTATTTTGTGAAACCTCTAAAGCTTTAGCTAGTTTTTCGTCAACTTCAATATTTTCAGCTAGCTTCATCATTGCTGCATATCTTGCATTGTCTGCATCATTTTCAGCTGCTGTCAAATCTTTAGCTATAAATTGATTAGCCTGTTTAGCTGATAATGCTAAACTCTCGTTTTGACGCTTAAGCTCTAATGATAATTGAGCAAACTCTTCTACTCTTTTTTCTAATAGTGCTACTTTTTCTTCATAGTTATTAGTTTGAATTTCTTTTGCTGATTTTAAAGCGCTTAACTCAGATTGTAACTCTGTTAATTGCTCTGTTTTACTAATAAGCTGATCTGTAACTTTTTGCTTTTGCTTCTCAACAATATCATTTTTAGCAATTAGATGCTGATTTTCTTTCTCAATATTATTTTGGAAGTGCTCAATGCTTTCTCTAGCTACTGCTCTTGCTTTTGCTAGTGCTTCAGCCTCTTGTTTAGCAATATCTTGTTTTAGAATAGCAGTAAATGCTGCTTGCTGAGTATTATTTACTTTTTCTGCCTGTAGTTTATTATAATCAACTTTTAGCTGCCCCATTTGATCATACTGTTTTTCTGCTAAATCAGAATTTACTGTATAGCCTTCTTTAGACTCTGATAACACTGTTGATAAATCTGCTGTTTTTTCAATAGTATGTTTAGGTGCTAACTTACCGTATTTATCATTAAAAATAATTTCTACCGATGGGCTTGCTGCTCTTGAATATTTATCTAATGAACCATCAAATAAAACATCTGCAGCTTGACACGGCTGCTGTTTTTTATCAAAAATATAAGCACTATCGTTTAGTGAAGTTTCAACAACTACACCAACACCCACATTACCTGGGCAATCTGAAACTGTACCGTCAGTATCTGTAGCATAATGCCTACCCATAAAATCTGATTTTGCAATAACAACACCTAGCTCTGGTTCATATGTAAATGCCAGAGGGTCATCTTCTGCAGGAGGCTTAGGAGCACTACTGCATGATGCTAAAGTTAGTAAAATTAATGGTAATGGATATAGTTTTTTCATTAGCTATCACTCACTATTAGAACGCGTTTTTCTTTAAATAATCTGAACTGTAACTGTACACCGTTATAGTTTAAGATATATGCTTTTACATTATTTACAAATTGACCAAATGTTGTTTCAGCATCTAAGCTAAATTTTGTAAATAGTAGATTTTCATTTTCTTTTGCAAGCTTCCATTTAAGCTGCCATGGCCCAGAATGAACTGAAGCTCTGTTTAAAGAACGAAGTAATAGGTCTTCAAATTTTTCATCTTCAACATGCACTATTAATGGAGCTTCTTCTAATGCTACCCACTGTGATGGTGGAAGCATATCTTCTTTTGAATAAACATAAAATTGTTCAATAGCTTTATCTTGTTGGTCGTACATATTATCGATAACACCACGAATTGTATTTTCTTTTTCTTTTTCTCTATCAAGTCTTGCTTGATCAAATGCTAGCTTATTCTCATAGCTTACTTTCATATCTTCAAAGAATTTAGATTGCATTTTTGAGTTTTCTTCTACAGAAGTTGCAATCATTCTAAATCTATTTTCTAAAGCATCTGTTCTAGCCTCAAAGCCTGCTACAGAGTTATCTAGCTTAGTTTGAGTAGATTTTGCTGTTTTTGCAAATTGGTCGCTTGAATCTGCAAATTTTTGAGTTAACTCATCAAACTTACCTGTTGTTTCTTGTTGAATTTGTAGAAAGTCTTTTCTTTGTTGCTCTTGGATACGGCTAAACTCACGACGCTGTCGTGATTCTCTAACATTCATTTTATCTAACATTGCATATTGCATAGCTTCACGGCTCACTAAATCTTGTTTAGCAAGTGGGTTTGTATCTTTTACTCTTTGCATAGCAATTTTGCTTTGTAACTTATAACTTGTATCTTCAGGCTTATGAATATTAGTTGATGTACATGAGCTTAAGCTTAAAATACCTAAAGTTAATAGAATTTTGTTTTTCATTAGTGTAAATCCCTTAAATTTCTACTCTTACAGAATAAAATATTAAAAGATAAATAGCAATAATACGTGATAATTTAACAATCTGCTTGTGGCAAAAGGGTCACAAAAAGCTTATAGTATTGACTTTTATATCCTGAAGAACGCATAACTGTCTCTGCAATAT
This sequence comes from Pseudomonadota bacterium, assembly GCA_002937495.1. Lineage (GTDB taxonomy): Bacteria > Pseudomonadota > Alphaproteobacteria > UBA1280 > UBA12223 > UBA12223. The sequence goes on from PTJW01000061.1 coordinate 3,795, forward strand.
GCAAAGCTAATAGCCTTGCATATGATACTGAAATTAAACGCCCAGAGTGGGTGTTAACAAATGCTCCTAAATCAGCAAAAATTAAGCAAGAACTTCTTAATAACGCAACCTTAAAGCGTAACTTCTATCTTTATAATACAATAGACCATATTGAATTTTCTTTAAAACCTATTATAGAGATATTAAATCTAAGAAAAGAAAATCCATACAATGAAATTGAAGAGCTAGTCCATGCTTAAGCCTTACAATTTGCGAAAAAAGCAACCTAATTAGGTTGCTTTTTTATTTATCTGTTAAATCTAAAAGAAGTTTAGCCTCATTAACACTTTCCCAGCATTCTTGTTTAAACTGTTTATGAACTGCATCTATTTCCATTAGTGATTTTGCAGTAACCTCTTGAGCTTTCTTAAAGTCTTTTGATCTAATATAGTAAATTAAGTAATCTTCATTATTTATTGTTTTTATAAAAACAGACTCTACTATAATTCCTTCATTAACTATAGTTTCAACAGCTTCTGGCTTTCTATCATTCATAGTTTTTGCCCATTGTTTAACTTTTTCTTTACAGTTAGGCTTTAGCTTAATCATTGCACATTTAACATCCATAATAATAAACCTTTATTTAACTGCAGACTCTAAAATTTCTAAAGTTTTATTTTCAACATTAATTTTTGCCATCGCTCCATACGGAACAACCATTTGAGGATCTGTATGACCAAAGTCTAGGTTATATAAAATAGGAATGTTTAAGTTCTCTTCATTTTTAACAACTTGAATAATCGCTTGCTTTTGCTTTTCTATATACTCTAAATCTTCACTTTGAGGTCTTCCGACAATAATACCTGCTAAATTTGATAAAATCCCACTAGCTGCATAATTTCTTAACCACCACTTTACAAATGAATCTGATGGTTGATCTTCTGATGTTTCAATAAATAAAATAGCATCTTTAAAATAGTTTTTATTCCATAAAGATGTATCTTTTAAGAATTCTAAAACTTCCATACAACCACCAATTAAACGCCCCTTGACATCTGCATTTCCATTTAATAATTCAACATTAGGAACTGTTTTTAGCTCTCTTTTTACATTCAATAATTCATTTTTGCCCCAATTATGCTGCTTTATAACAAAACCATCAGTATTTCTTTCAATAACACCAATAACATCATTATTAAATAGACTTTTCTCAATACTATTTTGCATAAAAGGTATTAACTGGCAATTCTCAGCAAAGCCTGCCATAACAGATGGACCATAATAACTTCTTAAACCTGCTTTTAAACATAAAAAGTGAGTAATTGTAGAGTCTGAGTAACCTAAGTATATTTTTGGATTTTTTTTGATAACATTAAAATCAATATAAGGTAGCATTCTAATTGAATCATCACCGCCAATTGCAGAAATAATTGCTTTAACATCCGCATCTTTAAATGCAGACATTAAATCTTCAGCTCGTTTAGCTGGGTTATTATAAACATCTTCAGAGCTAGCTGTTGCAAATGGCATTACTTTAACATTTAAACCAAACTTTTGCTCTAATATTTTAACTCCATAATTAAATTTATCTGGAAAACTAGCAGGGCCGCCCCAAGATGAAGCAACAATAGCAACAGTATCGCCTTTATTTAATTTATTTGGTATAATTAATTCTTCTAACATATTATCTTCCCTCTTTTTTAATATACATTTGCTTATCAGCTAAGCTAATTAACTCTTCGGCATTATTTGTATCTGCTGGATAGTTTGCTAAACCAATCGATCCAGATACACTTATTAAAGCACCTTCACAGTTAATTTCTTTTTCTAATTCTTTAGAAATTAACTTAATTTTTGACTCTGCTTGAAATTTATCAGTATCTAAAAGAAGAATACAATATTCATCACCACCTAATCTTGTAATTAATGATTTATGAGGAAATAAGTCTCTTAATCTATCAGCAATAACTTGAAGAACATAATCTCCTGCCTTGTGTCCGTATGTGTCATTAACTGGTTTAAACTTGTTTAAATCAATAAAGAATAAACTTAAGTTGTCAGATTCAAAACTTGCTGCTTTTAATGCAGTCATAAAACCTGTTCTATTTAATAACCCTGTTAAGGCATCTGATGTAGCTACATTTTTCCTATAATTTCTAGCAAC
>PTJW01000062.1 GCA_002937495.1 Pseudomonadota bacterium
ATAAAAAACCTTGAAATGAAAGTAGATAGTTGTTATAATGCATCAGAATTTCAGCAACAAGAGATAATTTTCTAGGAGAAGAGAGTCTCGAAGTATTGAAATTTGCAGTCGATTAACTTATTGATTTTTAATTGATAATTTAATTAATATAAACCCTGAGCCAATGGCTTTGCAAATCTGTTTTGCAAAACAAGCTCATAAATTGGGAAATTAAAGAAAATGGAAGTAAATTCAAATATTCGTATCCGTCTTAAGGCATATGATAGTGCTTTATTGGGTAAGTCTACTGATGAAATCGTTCAAGCTGCTAAAAGAACAGGCGCTCGCGTAGTGGGTCCTATTCCTTTACCAACAAGAATCGAAAAATTCACTCTATTAAGATCTCCACACGTAAACAAGAAGTCAAGAGAACAATTCGAAAGAAGAACTCACAAGAGAGTTCTTGAAATTGTTGAGCCAACTTCACAAACTATTGATGCACTAATGAAGCTAGATCTAGCATCTGGCGTAGACGTGCAAATCAAGTTATAGGAGGTAATTAAAAATGAGAACAGGTTTAATTACAACTAAGGTTGGTATGACAAGAGTTTTCAATGAACAAGGTAAAGCTGTTCCAGTAACAGTTCTACAGGTAAGAGATTGCCAAGTAGTTCAAAAGAAAACAACAGGTGTAGATGGTTACAACGCTATTCAGTTAGGTATGGGTGCTAAAAAAGCAAGCAGAACTAACAAGCCATTAGCAGGTCACTTTGCTAAAGCTAACGTTGAGCCAAAACAATACGTAAGAGAATTCAGAGTATCTGAAGAAAACCTATTAGAAGTTGGTACAGCTCTAAATGCTGATCACTTTGAAGCTGGCGCAATTGTTGATGCACAAGCAATCACAATTGGTAAAGGTTTCCAAGGTGGTATGAAGAGACACAACTTCGGTGGTCTAAGAGCATCTCATGGTGTTTCTATTTCTCACCGTTCACTAGGTTCAACAGGTCAATGTCAAGATCCAGGTAAAGTTTTCAAAGGTAAGAAAATGGCTGGTCACATGGGTGCTAAGATGAGAACTCAACAAAACTTAGAAGTTGTTGAAATCTCAGCTGAAGAAGGTCTAATCCTTGTTAAGGGTTCAGTACCAGGCGCTAAAGGTGGTGTGGTTCTTGTTAAAGACGCTGTTAAGATGCTAAATAAATAGAGGAACTTGATCGATGAAATTTGATATCATAAATTTTGATGGTGCTAAACAAGGTGAAGTTTCACTAGCTAAAGAAGTATTTGGTTTAGAATCAAGAGTAGACCTAATGCACCGCTACGTAATGTGGCAGGAGCAAAACGGTCGTGTTAAGACAGCTCACACTAAGGGTAGATCAGATGTATCTTACTCTACTAAGAAGATCGTAAGACAAAAAGGTTCTGGCGGTGCTCGTCACGGTGACAGAAACGTTAACATCTTCCGTGGTGGTGGTGTTGTATTTGGTCCTAGACTACACACAGTTTCACACAGCATGCCTAAAAAAGTTAGAGCATTAGCTATTAAATCAGCTTTATCAACTAAAGCTACAGCTAATCAAGTAACAATTTTAGACCAAGCTAAACTAGAAGAAGTGAAGACTAAAGTGTTAGCAACTAAGCTAGCTAAGCTAAACTTAGAGAATGCACTGTTCGTAGTTGATTCAGTTGACGAGAAATTCGCACTATCAGCAAGAAACTTACCGCATGTAAAAGTAATTCCTTCATCAGCTTTAAATGTTTATGACATTTTAAGAGCAGATAACTTAGTAATTACTAAAGATGCGTTGTCTTTAATTGAAGCTCGTTATAAATAGGAGTATAAAAGATGGATCGTAATTATCAAATTATTAAACGTCCACTGATTACAGAGAAGACAACTATGATTGCTGAAAACAACACTTACGCTTTCGAAGTATTAAAAGATGCTGACAAAGTTGAAGTAAAAAATGCAATTGAAGCTATTTTTAATGTAAAAGTTGAAAAGGTTAACATCCTAAACCAATCAGGTAAAACTAAAAGATTTAGAGGTAAGCCTGGTAAGAGAAACGATGTTAAAAAAGCTTATGTTCGTCTGCAAGAAGGTCAAGCACTTGACCTAACAGCAGGTTTGTAAGAAATAAGAAAGGACGTATAAGATGGCTTTAGTAACGTACAAAGCTACATCACCGGGTAGAAGACAGTTAGTTACTGTAGACAGAAGTGAGCTAAGCAAAGAGTCTCCAGAGAAAAGCTTATTAGCTCCTCTGAAGAAAAATGCTGGTAGAAACAACACTGGTAGAATTACAGTAAGACACCGTGGTGGTGGCCATAAAAGAAAATATAGAATTATTGACTTTAAAAGAACTAAATGGGATATGGAAGCTACAATCGAAAGATTAGAGTATGACCCAAATAGAACTGCGTTTATCGCATTAATTCGTTATGAAGATGGTGAATTATCATACATCCTAGCTCCACAAAGAGTTAAGGTTGGTGATAAAGTGATTGCTAGTTCAAAGGCAGATGTTATCCCAGGTAACGCAATGCCACTTAAGAACATTCCAGTAGGTACAGTAATCCACAATATTGAAATGAAACCAGGTAAAGGTGGTCAAATCGCTAGATCAGCAGGTGCTTACGCACAACTTGTTGGTAAAGACGGTGGCTACGCAATGATTAGACTTGCATCAGGTGAACAAAGATTAGTTCACGAAGCATGCATGGCTACAATTGGTGCAGTTTCAAACTCAGATCACGCTAACACTAACTTAGGTAAAGCTGGTCGTAAGAGATGGATGGGTATTAGACCTACAGTTCGTGGTGTAGTAATGAACCCGGTAGATCACCCACATGGTGGTGGTGAAGGTAAAACTTCTGGTGGTAGACACCCGGTTACTCCTTGGGGTAAACCAACTAAAGGTGCTAGAACACGTAATAAGAAGAAGGCTTCATCATCTATGATCGTAAGAACAAGACACGATAGGAAGAAATAATCATGCCAAGATCAATTAAAAAAGGACCATTTGTGGATCACCACTTAATGAAGAAAGTGGAAGTAGCACTTGAATCAACTAAGAAAACAGTGATTAAAACATGGTCAAGAAGATCTGTGATCATGCCTGAGTTCATCGGCCTGACATTCGCAGTTCACAATGGTAATAAATTTATCCCAGTGTTAATTACAGACCAAATGATCGGTCACAAGTTAGGTGAATTTGCACCTACTCGTACTTTCGGTGGTCATGGTGATAAAAAAGCTAAGCGATAAGGAGATTTAGAAAATGGCTAAACAAAAACAAGCTCGTCGTTTAGGTAATCATCAAGCACAAGCAGTGCTAAGAGGTGTTAAAACATCACCTCAAAAAGCAAGACTAGTGCTAGACCTAATCAGAGGTAAGTCTGTAGAACACGCTTTAACAGCTCTTAAGTTTTCTAAAAAGAAAGCTGCTAGACTGACTTTAGGTGCTCTAGAATCAGCTATCGCTAACGCAGAAAACAACCACAACTTAAACGTTGATAAACTAGTTGTTGATGCTTGCTTCGCTGACAAGGGATTAGTTATGAAAAGAGGTAGACCAAGAGCGAGAGGTCGTTTTGGTAAAATCCTTAAACCAACTTGCCACATTACAGTTGTGGTAGCAGAAAAGGAGTAACGGTATGGGTCAAAAAGTAAATCCAAAAAGCTTACGTTTAGGCGTTAACCGTACTTGGGACTCAAGATGGTTTGCAAACGAAGAGAGCTACTCTCAGTTCATTAAAGAAGACTACGAAATCCGTAAATTCTTAAAAGCTGAACTTAAAAAAGCTGGTATTTCAAAGATTGTTATCGAGAGACCAGTAGGTAAGTGCAAGGTTACAATTCACACAGCTAAGCCTGGTGTTGTAATTGGTAAGAAGGGCGCGGATATCGAAACACTTAAAAACAAGATTCAAAAACACACTGAATCTGAAGTGTTCGTTAATATCGTAGAAGTAAGAAAACCAGATACAGACGCACAGCTAATCGCTGAAAACATCTGTTCACAACTTGAGCGTCGTGTTGCTTTCAGAAGAGCTATGAAAAGAGCTGTTCAAAACGCAATGGGTCAAGGTGCAGAAGGTATCAGAATTAACTGTTCAGGTAGACTTGGTGGTGCTGAAATCGCTAGAACTGAGTGGTACCTAGAAGGTAGACTACCACTACACACATTCCGTAATGATGTTGACTACGGCTTTGCTGAAGCTCTAACAGTTTACGGTATCATCGGTGTTAAGGTGTGGGTTAACCACGGCGAAAAAGTATCGATTGAAAGATAGGGAGTAGTCAAATGTTATTACAACCAAAGAAAAGAAAATTCCGTAAGGCTCATAAAGGTAGAATCCACGGTAACGCTAAAGGCGGTACAGAGGTTTCTTTTGGTCAGTATGGTCTAAAAACTCTAGAAGCTGAAAGACTAACAGCTCGTCAAATCGAAGCTTGCCGTCGTGCAGTAGCTAGAGCTTTAGGTAAAGGTGGTAGAGTATGGGTAAGAATCTTCCCAGATTTACCAGTATCTAAAAAGCCAGCGGAAGTTAGAATGGGTAAAGGTAAGGGTTCAGTTGAGTTCTGGGCAGCTAAAGTGAAACCTGGCCGTGTAATGTATGAAATCGCTGGTGTAAACGAAGAAGTTGCACGTGAAGCATTTAGATTAGGTGCTATGAAGCTTCCTATGAAGACTCGCTTCGTACAGCGTCATGCAAAATAAGGAATAAATGATATGAAAATGACAGAAATCCGTTCTTTATCTAAAGAGAAACTAGTTGAACAACTAGAAACTCTTAGAAAAGAAGAAATGAATCTGAAGTTTCAGAAAGCTGCAGGTCAGTTAGAAAAGCCTCACAGAATTGCTGAAGTAAGAAAAGCAATCGCTCAGGTTAAAACAGAAATGACAGCAAGAAAAAGTGGAGGTAACCAGTAATGCCTAAAAGAATTCTAGAAGGTACTGTGGTTAGTGATAAAAACGATATGACAGTAGTTGTATCTGTAGAGAGAGCTGTTAAGCACCCTCTATACGGTAAAATTATTAGAACATCTAAAAAATATCACGCTCATGATGAAAACAACCAGTTCAAAACTGGCGATGTTGTAAAAATCATTGAGTCAAAACCTTATTCAAAACTAAAACGCTGGACTGTTTTAACTGAAACAGAAGAAGCTTAAGGTAGGAGAATTTAGAAAATGATCCAAACAGAAACAAGACTAGATGTTGCTGATAACTCAGGTGCAAAGGAAGTTCTTTGTATTAAAGTTCTAGGTGGTTCTAAAAGAAGATACGCTAGAGTTGGTGATGTTATTGTTTGCTCTGTAAAACAAGCTCTACCAAACGGTAAAGTTAAAAAGGGTGACGTAGTTAAAGCTGTTGTTGTTCGTCAATCGAAAGAAGTGATGAGAAATGACGGTACAGCTATCAGATTCGATAACAACGCGGCTGTAGTAATCGACAAGAAGAACGAGCCAATTGGTACACGTATTTTTGGCCCAGTAGCAAGAGAGCTACGTGCTAAAAAATTCATGAAAATCGTATCATTAGCACCGGAGGTATTATAAGATGGCAGCAAGAATCAAAACTGGTGACAACGTAGTAGTTACAGCTGGTAAAGATAAGGGCAAAACAGGTGTTGTTAAGTTAGTTAAAGATGACAGAATTGTTGTTGAAGGCGTAAACTTAGTTAAGAAACACCAAAAAGCTACTCCATTAGCTGAAGCAGCTATGGTAACTAAAGAAGCTTCAATTCACGCTTCAAACGTTATGTTAGCAGACCCTGAAACAGGTAAACCAACAAGAGTTGGCTTTAAAGTAGAAGAAGGCAAAAAAGTTCGTGTAGCGAAAGCAAGCGGCAAAACAGTTGCTTAATCTAACTTAAAGAAT
>PTJW01000063.1 GCA_002937495.1 Pseudomonadota bacterium
ATTTGGTTTTGTTTCGTCATTTTCTGAACCTGTAGGTTCTTGTTTTTTAATTTCTTCAGCTAATTGTAAAACTGAGAATGCAAAATAGTCTGAGTTATTCCAGCGTTTAATTACATCTAAGTTTTTAGATACTAAGTAAACTGCATTCTTTTTATTTACAGGGGCAAACATTTTCATAACATCTTGTGGTCTTGTATTATCATAACCATTTTTAAATGTTACTTGTTCACTTTGCCATGTTGAAATTGGTTTATAAACTCTTTTAGCTAAAATATTGTAGTTGATAGGTATGTTAACTTCTTCAATATTTGTTTTAACATAATAATCCCAACCTAGCTTATTAACAAAGTTAGATGCAGATGCAAAAACATCTTCTACAGTATTCCAAATATCAACTTTACCATCGTCATTACCGTCAACTGCATAATTTAAAACATTTGATGGCATAAATTGGCATTGGCCTAAAGCACCAGCCCATGATGATTTCAGCTCCATCGGGTCAAGGCTATTCTTTTTAGCAACTTCAAATAAGTCGAATAGTTCGTCTTTAAAGAATTGCCTTCTTGATGCTCTTGAATGAGTGTAAGTCATATTTGTTAAAGCTTTAAATGCATTATGACCTAGTGGGTATGTACCATAGTTTGTTTCAACACCCCATAAAGCAATAACAACAGCTGCATCAACTTTGTACTGTCTTTCAAACTGCATTAAAGTTTCATAGTGTTGTCTGTAAAGTTTACGACCTTTTTCAATTCTCCAGTTTGATAATTTACCATTTACATACTTATCAAAGCTAAATTTAACTTCTGGTTGGTTTTTTAATGCTTTTTTTACTCTTTTATCAAGTACAAATTTACCGTGGAAAACACGGTCTAAAATAGTTGGGTCGTAGCCTTTTTCGGCAATTTCTTTTTTTAAATTCTCAACATGCTGTTCAAATGGAATTCTAATTTTATCTGCATTTGCATTGTAACTGAATAAGCATGTTATTAATAATGTAAATAACTTCTTCATGTTAAATTTCTATATGTTTCTTTTGACTAAATAATTTTCTTGAAATACTATCCTAAATAATTTAACATAAAGAAATAAAATTTGTAAGTGTTTTTTGAAAAAAAGGATTAGTTTTTTGAGTTTGAATGAGTTTCAGTTTAGCCAGTTAAATGTCGTAATCGAAAGATTCGGCATCTTTTATGTATATAATGGCCAAGAAATATCATCATTTAATGATTTTAAAGACTTAAAAAGATTTATTTTTCAAGAAGACATAACATACTTAGCAACATTAGATTTAGCCCTGCAAGATTTAGACTTAGACAATTGTATGGATGCACTAGAGTTACTTGTATTTGTAGATCCTACATGTAAGGTTGCACCATCGGTTAAATCAATTTCAAAATATTTAGAGCTAAGAGCTCCAGGTACTCCAGAAGATGAAGTTATCATTATCAGAAAAATTATTGAAACTTTAATTAAAAAAGTTGATGTTTCAAACGAAACTTTACGCCAAGTATTTACATACATGGCAGTTAAAAAATGGAAATGGGGTGGCTTTTTAAATCATTTATTTAAAGTAGATTTAAAAGCTTTAACAAACCAACATATTCAAGAGCAAAAATACTTAGCAACTCATAAGTCATTAGATAAATGGCAGTATAATTTTTTTAATGATGATTACGATTTAATTAAAAAAGTAACACCTGATAATGCTCAAAAAACATTAGAAAAAATTATTGAGAAAAAAGGCGGTTCTGTTCGTGAACAGCAGGTTAAATATACAAGATTTTTAGCTGAAAATTTAGATATTGATATTACAAAAGATGAAACTAACATTGCATTATTACAAGCACCAACTGGTATTGGTAAAACATTTGGTTATTTAGCACCAAGTTTAGTTTTTGCTAAGCAAAATAATATCCCAGTTTGGATTAGTACATTTACTAAAAACCTACAAGCTCAGGTGCAAGAATCATTATCTGATTTTGATGATATTACAGTAGCTTTAAGAAAAGGTAGACAAAACTATTTATGTTTACTTAAAGCTCAACAACTATTTGATAAAGAAAAAAGTTATTTTAATGGTTTTATTGCTTTATGGATTGAAAAAACAAAAGATGGCGATATAGTATCTGGCGATTTTCCCCAATGGATTTTCAGCATGTATAATAAACGCCCAGCTGAATATGTAGATACAGACAATAGCTGTATTTATTCGGCATGCCCTCATTTTAAAAAATGTTTTATTGAAAAGTCTATTCAAAAAGCTAATAAAGCTGATATTGTAGTTTCTAACCATGCTTTAACAACAATTGAAGGTGTAGTTAATTTTACAGAGCCATCAAAGCTTCCTCCGGTTGTTATTTTTGACGAGTCGCACGATTTATTCCATGCTGTTGATGATGCTTTCTCATCTTTCTTATCTGCAAATCAACTTAAAGAATTTACAGACTTTTTAGGTTTACGAAATAAAAAAGGTTTACTGCAAAGGTTAGCAGAAACTTTACAGTACTTACCAGGTGATGAAACTATTGGTGATAATATGGCAAATATTGTTACATTAGGGGAGCATATGCCATATAATGACTGGTTTTTAAGAATTCAACAAAATGAAGAATTACAAGAAAACGAGAAGAATATTTCTCAAAACTTCTTTAACTTACTTTATCATACAGTATTAAAAAATAATACTGATGCTCAGTATGTAAATATGCAGTCTGATGTAAAGTATTTATTTGAAGGTAAAGATAAAAAAGATAAATCTTTAGAGCTTATTCCGCAAGCAAAAAGAATGTTAGAGCTACTAGCAGATATTCAGAAAAATCTAAATATTATTGCTGATAAAATTGATATTTTGGTTGAGCGTTACTGCTTAGATTCAGAAGATCAAGAAGCGTTAAGGCACGAGCGTAAGCTTCGTGGTTTACAAAACAGTATTAAAATTAAAATGCAATATACAATTGATCATTGGACTGAAGCATTAAAAATGCAAGAAAAGAAATACTTTACTACATTTTTAGAACTTAATATGTCAAATGATGGTAGAGTTTTTGATGTTGGTGTTAAAAGACATTACACTAACCCAATGGTTCCATTTGCAAATAAGGTTTTAAGCCATGTTCATTCAGTTAACTTAACATCTGCAACGATGAATGATATCCCGATTAAAGAAGATAAAGACTGGAAGACAGCCTTAAAGCTAACAGGTGCAGAGTATGTTAAATCTAAAAAATTAAAATTACACCAAGCACACAGCCCGTTTGATTATAAAAAACAGGCTAAAGTATTAATTGTTGATGATGTTGATTATAAAAATAAATCAGAATTAGCAAGGGCTTTTGCTCAGTTATTTTTAGCAAATAAAGGCCATGCTTTAGGTTTATTTACAGCAATTAGCAGGCTATCGTCTACATATAACTATTTAAAGAAAAAGCTTAAGGAAGTTTCAATTAATTTATATGCACAGCATATGCAAAACCTTGATGTATCAACACTTGTAGATATTTTTAAAGAAGATGAATCATCATGCTTAATTGGCACTGATGCTTTGAAACAAGGAGTGGATGTTCCTGGGGATTCATTAACTCTTGTAGTTTGTGATAAACTACCTCGTCCTGTGCCAACAATTTTAATGAATGCCCGTGAAGATAGCTTTGGTAAAGGCTATAGAAACTTAGTTACAAGAATGAGCTTAAAACAAGCATTTGGTCGATTGATTAGAACAGTAAATGATGATGGTATTTTTGTTTTATTAGACCCTCGAATAAATAGGTCAGAGCTTAAGGCATTTCCTGAAGATGTTGAAATTGCAACAGTAAGTCTAAATGAAGCAATCAAAATTATTGAAGATAGTAGAAAAAACTTATAAATAATAGTAAAATAATATTAATAAAAACAATTTAAGGGTATTTTTTATGAATATTAGTAAAAAAGGTGCGATGTTTGGACTTGATGCAAGAATAGCGTTAGCTATTTTTGGAGCGTTATCAGTAATTTCAGGTGCTGCCTTATATAGTGCAATTCAAGAATCAAAAGTTGTTGCAATTATTACTGAAATGAATGAACTTGGTAAGGCTGTAGATGCATTTGAACTTGATACAGGAGTATTACCAGAGTTTGATTCAGTAGCTACAAACCATATGGATGCTAGGCAACTTGTGTCATCATCAGTTGATGGTTGGAAAGGACCTTATTATGCAGGTGAGCAAAATGGTTCAACACATCCTCAAACATTAAATTTTAAATATCCTTCTTATGATTATATTGGTATTAGAAGAATGAGCAATTCATCATGGGGTAACAACTTCTTAAATAACTGTGTAACAGCAGCAGCTAACCCGTGTTCACTTTATATTATTTCAACATTTATTCCTAAAAACCTTGCTGAAAAAATTGATGAAAAAATTGATGGTACAGTTGATTCAAGCAATGGTAAGGTAAGAGTTTATTCTGATGATGGAGTAACAAACTGGAGTGTATGGATGCAATATCGACCATATACTTATAAATAGGGAGTTATTAAAATGAATAATAAAAAAGGTGCAATGTTTGGGCTTGATGCAAGAATAGCGTTAGCTATTTTTGGAGCGTTATCAGTAATTTCAGGTGCTGCGTTATACAGCGCTATTCAAGGTTCTAAAGCAACTGCATTTCTTGTTGATATGCAAGAAGTGGCAAAAGCATATGAGGCATATTATTTAGATACTAGCGAACATCTTAAAACAGATTCAGCAAATGCTTCAGGTTTATATTTAAAAATAGCATCAGACTTAGTAAATAAACCAGCTAATATTAATGGGTGGAGTGGCCCTTATTTATCTTATAAAACAAATTCATTTTATTTAGAGTATCCTAACTATAATAACTTACATATTGCAATATTAGCTGATAATGATACAAGCTGGGGTAAATCAACAGCTTGGACTTCAGGTTATTGTACAACAGGTAAAACATGTGCTTTGTATGTTATGATTAATGGCGTTACAGATGAATCAATGTTAAAAACAGTAGATAAAAAAGTAGATGGTTCTGATGATTCTACATCTGGTAATTTTAAGTATACTTATTATACAAACCCAGCAAATTCATTTGCTGCTATGCTAAAAATTATGCCAATTAAAAACCCAAATGATTAAGGAAAAATAAAATGAATAATAAAAAAGGTGCAATGTTTGGTCTTGATGCAAGAATAGCATTGGCAATATTTGGAGCATTATCAGTAATCTCAGGTGCTGCATTATACAGTGCTATTCAAGAGTCTAAGTTAACATCAATGTATACAGGAATGATGGAGATTATTAAAGCTTATGAAGCTTTATATCTAGATACTGGAGCATTACAGACAACTTCAGATAAAGCAATGTTTAAAGTAGATGATTTAGTTACAGATAATGGCATAACAGGGTGGTCGGGTCCTTATATTGAAGGTGAGGCAGTAGCTTCTTCACCTAATATATTTTTTGAAACTCCAGTAGTACCCAAAGATTATGACTTAAGAATTAGAAATGTTAATACATTATCTTGGCAACCTTCAGATACATGGGGAGCTATTTCTTGTACTTCAGCAACACAAAATTGCGTGTTAGCATTACAGTTTAAAACTGATGAAGCTGATGAATCATTAGCTAAACTTTTAGATGATAGGTTTGATGATGGAGTAAAAAATACAGGTCAAATAA
>PTJW01000064.1 GCA_002937495.1 Pseudomonadota bacterium
CCCAAAAGCACTCAACATACCAATTAGCGCGTCGATTTTCTCCTCTTTAGGTTCTTCGTGTGTACGATAAACACCAATTTTACTTTCGTAAGCTAATGATGATGCAATATTTGCAACAACCATAAAACATTCGATAAGTTTGTGTGAGTCTGTACGGTCTCGGCATGAAAGTTCGGTAATTTCTCCATCTTTAATGAAAATACGAGTTTCATTGATTTCAAGAGCCATTGCACCACGAACTGCAGCGTCATATCTTAAAGCGTTGTAGGCCTCTTCTAACGGGCTGATAACAGACAAGTAAAAGTCTTCATCAACTTTGCCAGAAAAGTCACCATTCATTGCTTGCTGAACTTCTTCATAGGTTAGTCGAGCATGCGAATGAATAACCGCTTTGTAATGCTTGTAGCTTTCTAGTGAACCATATTTATTAATCACCATTTCTGCAACTGCAACAGGGCGATCTTGATTTGGGACAAGTGAACACAATCCGTTTGATAAACGCTCTGGCAGCATTGGAACCACAATATCAGGGAAGTATGTTGAAAACGAACGATTGTACGCCTCTTCATACAATGCTGTACCCTGCTTAACATAAAACGATACATCTGCAATAGCTACAATCAAACGCATATTGCCATTTGAAAGTTTTTCTGCATATACTGCATCATCAAAGTCGCGAGCGTCAGAACCATCAATAGTTACAAGCGGTAGATGACGAAGATCTACACGACGAGCCATCTCTTGTTCTGAAATACCGTCTTCAAGCTTATCAACCTCAAGCATAACAGCCTCTGGAAATTCAGCAGGAATGTTATAAGTGTACATCGCAACCTCACGCTCATTGCCTGATAGTGTTTCAGAAACTACATGAAGAAGATCTGCATGGTCGATAGTGTTACCGTCTTTGCTTGATTTTACTGCAATAGAAACAACATTACCATCAACAAGCTTGTGCTTTTCAATATCACGCTTTAATGCTGTGATTTTGATTTTGTTAAGCTGCTTGTGCATTGGCATATACAAATTTTTCTCGCCGTCAAAGATTGCAACAATCTTATCAAACTTTGAAAAATCAATAACCGGACGAGCCTTTTTCGAAGATTTAACACCTTCAAGCTTCGACTCATACTTTCGCATGTTAACTTTGTAATTATCATGCAAGCGGTATTGACGGTTATTCTCTTGTACCAGAACCTTGTCTTTACACAAGAAGTTTAACGCTCTGTTTAGCGCTTGCTCGGAGCTACGACGAACCATTAAGGCTTTGATCACTTGCCCTAGATTAAGCTTTGTACCCTTTTTTTGCTTTAAGAAGTAAGTAAGAACCGACAACTCAAGTTCATGAGTTTTGTTTTTAACCTTCCCTTTTTTGCCTTTTGACTGGTTAGTTTTTACACTGCTTGAATTTCTTTCTACAACTGCTTGATTAGACATAAACAATTCCTCTTACACATGCAAAAAACATGAGTATTTAGCTGTAATTTTTTAAGAATTTAAGACATAAAGCCTTACTGTAAGATATTGAATCAAATTAAATTTGATTTGGAAATTTAATAGTTGGTTACAAGATGATTAAATTATAATGCTGAAATGCTATTGTTTCAAGCTAAAATAAGCAAATTAATTAATAAAAAAAGACCCACTTTTTAGTGAGTCTTTTTTGTATATTTTAACTACCTGAAATATATATTTTATTTAAAACTAACAAACTCGAAAGTTAGTTTACCTAAAATAATATTTGCTTGAGATAATTTAACTCTTAATTTTGTGCCTACTGTTACAGTTTTACGAGTACGCTTACCTCTTAATGAGTTTGTTTTTTCATCATAAATATAAAAGTCATTTTTCATGCTTCTAAATGGCAATAAACCTTCTGCACCTGTTTCTGGTATTTTAACAAACATACCAAATGAGTTTACAGAAACCACTACAGCATGAAACATTTTATTCATTTGAGTTGAATAGTACTTAGCAATAAATCTTTCTTTTGCATCCCACTCTGCTTTTTGAGATACTCTTTCAGTTTTACTGATATGCTCTGCAATTTTTTCTACATCTTTACGAGAGTACTTAACACCACCCGCACTTTCAAGGTTTAAACTTGCAATAAGTAACCTATGTACGATTAAATCTGAATAACGACGAATTGGCGATGTGAAGTGAGCATAATGAGTTAATGCTAAACCAAAATGCCCTAGATTTTCAGATGAATACTTAGCTTGAGATTGAGACCTTAAGATTAATGTCATTAAAGTTTCTTTATCTTGTCTTGCTCCTACTTTATCAATAAGCTTTTTAAACTCATGCGGAGAGCGTGACTTTGTATTCATTTTAAACTTAACTCTTAAACCATCTAAACTTTTTTGTAGATTTGTAATTTTTTCGTTTGATGGCTCTTCATGAATTCTATACATACATGCGTATTGCTCTAATGCTTTAGCTGCAGCAATATTAGCTAAAATCATTAGTTCTTCAATTAACATATGAGCTGTGAATCTCTCTCTTGGAATAATATCATTCACCGCTTTAGATTCATCATCAAAAACAATTTGAGTTTCTGTAGTTTCAATTTCTAAGGCACCTCTTTTTACTCTTTTATTTTGTAGAGCTTCAAAAGCTTGCTCTAATGGAACAATTGCCTTTTCATAAAATTCCTTATCTATTACATCATCAAACTTACCGTTAATAGATTTTTGTACTTGGTTATATGTTAATCTCTTATGAGAGTGAATTACAGCTCTTGAGAATTTATGTTTCTTTAAATTACCGTTTGCATCAATATATAAGTGAGCAGCCATTACAGGTCTGTCTTGATTTGGTACTAATGAACATAGATCATTACATAAACGCTCTGGTAACATTGGAACTACCATATCAGGGAAGTATGTTGAGTTACCTCTTGTAAATGCTTCTGTTTCTAAAGCTGAACCTTGTTTAATATAATAAGCAACATCAGCAATAGCTACAATAATATGATAACCGCCTTTATGTTTACCTTTATTATCTACCCATGGCTCTGCAAATACTGCATCATCAAAGTCTCTTGCGTCTTCACCATCAATTGTTACTAAAGGTAAGTCTCTTAAATCTTCTCTTTTCTCTAGTTCTTTATCTGTTAAACCTGATGGAATTTGCTCTACTTCATCTAATACATGTTGTGGGAACTCATATGGTAGCTCTGAACTCCAAATAGATAGTAAACTTTCATTACCCTCAATAGAGTCTGAAACCTTTTTAATAAACTTAGCAGCTTTTACATGTTTATTAGATTTATGCTTCATTGGCTTTACTAATACAATATTACCATTTACAAGCTCATTATCTTCATCTTCTGTTTCTAATACATTTAATGTAATTTTAGATAAACCATTTACTAATGGCTGGTATGTAGATGTAGCTTGATGATATACTGCTAAAATATCTTCATAGAATTTTGTATTTTCTGAGCTTGAATCTTCTGCAAATGTTTTCTTAGTTTCTTTTTGTTTAACTACTTCACTGTAGATATATGAGTTTTTTGGCTTATAGCGTAGCTTGCCTGTCTCTTCTAAGTCGTACAGTGCATCTTTTAATTTATGTCGCATTTGCCCTTTTGCATTAAATACTTTACATAATGTTCTGAATGTAACCACTTGCTCTTGGTGATCTTGAAAGTATTTTTCTAATGCTGCGTTAAAGTTTTTTTTATATCCCATATATTTACCTAATTATTTATTTATCTATTATATATTTTTAATATAACACAAAAAAAAAGACTGACCTAATAAAATATAGGACAGTCTTATAATTAATAACTTAAGCTGATATTGAGCTATCTACTTTATTGTAGCTCTGAATATCTGGTCTATTACCTGCTATTAGATTATAGCGAGCAAAGAATCGATAAAGAATGTGCTTTTCAGCATACTTTTGGTTTGACTTGTAGTCATACAAATGAGCGGTATTTTTCTTTTGTAATTTAATACCATTCTCTTCTACTGTGATTAACTCTTTTTCAGTAGGTTCGTACTCTAGCAAAAATACTAACATTAAGGCAATAATGTAAAAAAAAGCAACAGCTTCTGCAAATAGCACTTGTGGCATTAATAAATGGAACATTAGAACTTCTACAACTAGCAAAAGTTTTTCAACAAATATTAAATTGCTACGGCGTGCCATTAGGCTATCGGCAATATATGCCTTTAACCACAAACCACCCCAAAACATAATGCAAACACAAAGCGTCGCCAAAATTCGATTTTGTGTGTAGCTTTCAGTTTGTATAATTTGGATCATACTTGCGAACATTTCACTCATACATCCTCCTAAGAAGGTTATTAAGAATTAAGGTGTAAACGGTATATAAAAAAGTCACTAAATATTATAGTGACTTTTTTTAAAATTTGCAATAGATATTAAATATCTTAATAAACTAATTTTGTTTTCTATACTCATATAATGATACTGCACAAGCTACAGAAACATTTAATGACTCTACACTACCTACCATCGGTAGCTTAGATAAGATATCGCAGTTCTTTTTAACAAGATCTCTCATGCCAGATCCTTCAGATCCCATTACAAATGCAATTTTACCTTTTAAATCTACATCTGCTAATTCAGATTGAGCATAACCGTCTAAGCCTACTACCCAAAAACCAGCCTTTTGTAGCTCTTCGATTGCTTTGTTTAGGTTTGTTACTTCAATTAAAGGTGTATCTTCAATAGCACCTGATGATGTTTTAGCAATAATTGGGCTGTCTGATACTGCGTTTTTACTTGTTGTAACAACTGCACTTGCACCAAATGCATTTGCAGAACGAACAATAGCACCAACATTGTGTGGATCTGTAACTTGGTCTAATAATACAATAAGCTGCGAATCATTAATAACTTGCTTTAATGATGTAGGCTTTGCAGAAAGTTGAAAATAAGCAATAATACCTTGGTGAGGTTGGCTTGTTTTACTGTCTAGTAGTTTTTTATCTACTACTTGAATTTTTTGCTTTGGAAGGCTTTCTAATAATGATGCATATTTATTTACACTATTATTTGCAACTAAAATATATTCTAACTTATTAGCTTTGCTGCCTAGTGCTGATTTAATTGAGTGAATGCCAACAAGCATTTTTTTAGTATTTTCAGACATTTAAATTTAAACTTTCTTAAATATTCTATTATTTATAATCTAACTAATTGAATTATTACAAAAATTAACTCATAATGTCAATTAATATCTAAACAAAATAGAAATAACTAAATATGAAAAATACAATATCTAAAACAAATGTTATATCTGCTATATTTATTATACTTGGTTTAATATGTGCTATTGCTTTTAATAGCATTGGACAAACAATTGATGAAAACGGAATACTACACGAACCATTTGGTCTTATTCCATTAAGTTATATATTTATTAGCCTTGGTTTTTTATTATATATCTATGGGAAAATAAAAAGATAGTTAATTTTTTATTAAAAAACAAACATTTGACATTTTTTTAACTTTTTTTGTAAAAAATGTATTGACAATATAAGTAATTTGTAGTAATTTACCACACATAGCCAAACAGGTTATATTCAGCAAATCCCTGGGGGGATGGCTGAGCGGTCAAAAGCAGCGGACTGTAAATCCGC
>PTJW01000065.1 GCA_002937495.1 Pseudomonadota bacterium
TCATCTTCATCATCAGCTGTTTGAATATACTGAATGTAGTGTTTTGAAACTTCAGCTAATCTATCAATTAAGCTATTCCAGTCTTTAAAACCTTCTTCGTTAGACTTTTCTAACATTTCGTTTGCTTTATCAATATCAGCATTTAGAGCTTCTTCTGAAAATATAAATTTTTCATTTGTTGTCATATATAATTTTACCTTATTTAAGTTTGTTTGCTAAATCTAATGCTTCCCAAGTAAAGAAACCATTTTCAGCTTTTCTACCAAAGTGTCCAAAGCTTGTTGTTGGTTTATAAATAGGGCGGCATAAGTTTAAGTGGTTTTTAATACCTTTAGGAGTTAAATCCATATTTGCATTAATTCTTGTAATAATATCATCTTCAGTTAAACCATCTTTAATAGTACCGAATGTGTCAACATAAATTGCTAATGGTTCAGCCTTACCAATAGCATAACATAGTTGAATTTCACAGTTTTTAGCTAAGCCAGCTGCTACAATATTTTTAGCTAAGTAACGAGCGACATAAGCTGCTGAACGGTCAACCTTTGAAGGGTCTTTACCTGAAAATGCACCACCACCGTGACGAGCCATACCTCCGTATGTATCAACAATAATTTTACGGCCTGTTAGGCCAGTATCTGCAGCAGGTCCTCCGTAAATAAAGCTACCAGTAGGGTTTACTAAGTAAATAACGTCATTACTCATAAACTCAGCAGGAATAACTTTATTTGCAACATTAATTAGCATTTCTTTAAGTTCAGGCATGCTTAGTTGCTCGGTATGTTGGTGTGAACATAAAATTGTTTTTACCTTATAAGGCTTATCATCTTTATATTCAAATGTAATTTGAGATTTTGCATCTGGCTTTAATCTGTTTTCGCCAGCTTCTCTCATGTTTTTAAATTCTTCTAAAATTTTATTTGCATAATGTATTGGTGCAGGCATAAAATCTTCAGTTTCATCTGTTGCATAACCAAACATAATGCCTTGGTCACCAGCACCTTCATTATCTTCAACACCAACTCTAATTTCTTCAGATTGTTGGTGAACTTTATTAATAATTTCTACATCTCTAACATTAAAGCTAGGGTCATCAAAGCCAACATTTTCAATAGCTTGTTTTACTAGTTTTTCATAGTTTGGTTTGTGTGTTGAGTTAACCTCACCTGCTAGTACAACAGTGTTTTCCGTTGTAAGGGTTTCAACTGCTACTTTTGCATGCTCATCATGCTCAAGAAAGTCGTCTAAAATAGTATCTGAAATTAAGTCCGCTAGTTTATCTGGATGGCCTGCAGAAACGCTTTCACTTGTAAAAAAGTAGTTTTTCATAATATGTAGGTGTCCTTTTTTGTATTACTTTGTTGTTATATTCTGGTAAATCTATTGAAATTTATCATAATATATATTATACTAGCTTTGGTTTTTTTACAATAATTATTATTAGGAAGTCGGATGAGCGAAGGTCCCAGTATTATAGAAAATACTTTAGAATTTGAAAATTGCACAATTTATTTAAGCAATGAATATTCAACAGAATTAAACTTTGACTATAAAAACATAACAAAAAAAACAGTTAAAGAACTGCTTAACACTTTAAAATGCCCTAAGGCTGAAAGTTTTGAGCTATCAATGAAATTATCAGATAACGATACAGTTCAACAGTTAAACAAACAGTACAGAGGTAAAGACTACCCAACTAATGTTCTTTCATTTGAAGAGGACTTAGATGACCAATTTGCTGACTTTATGGATGAAGACGAACCAACATATATTGGTGACATTATTTTTGCTGTGCCAGTAGTGCTACAGCAAGCACAAGAACAAAACAAACCAGTAGAAGAACATTTTGCACATTTAGTTGCTCATTCTATTTTACATGTATTTGGCTTTGATCATATTGATGAACACGAAGCTCAAGTTATGGAAGACTTAGAAATTAAAATTCTACAGCGTTTACAAATTGCAAACCCATATATTGAAAGATAAGAGGGGATATTATTATGAAATTATTTGATTTATTCACAAAAAGAAATAAAGCTGATGAAGATCTATCTAAAATTTTAGAAGAAAATAGAGAAGATTCATCAGATAAACCATTAACAGAGCAAGAAAAAGAGCTGCTTTCATCAGCCGTAAGATTTCATGACTTACAAGCAGATGAAGTTTGTGTTCCAAACTCTGAACTAGCTTATGTTGATATTAAAGATGACTTTGATACAATTATTGAAAAGTTTAAAGAAACTCGTTTTAACAAGCTATTAGTAGTTAATGAAAATATTGACTCTTTAATTGGTGTTGTTAGTTTATCTGATATGCTAGATTATATTGATAATAAAGATAACTTTGCACTAAAGCACATAATTAAACATTGTACATTTGTACCTGAAAACTTAAACTTACCAAAAGTTATTTCACAAATGAAAAATAACCGTCACCAAATTGCTGTTGTAGTTGATGAGTACGGTGGTACATCAGGAGTTATTACAGTTAAAGACATTTTATCTGAGTTTGTAGGCGATATGGACGAGGAAGAAGACGAGTTAAATGACTTAATTAAGCCTATTAAAAAGAACAGCTACTTAGTTGATCCAAGGCTAGAAATTGATATTTTAGAAGAAAAAGTTCCATCTTTCTCATATTCAGTTAAAGAAGAAGAGGATGATTTTGAAACTTTAGCAGGCTTAATTTTCCAACTTGTAAGAAGAATTCCTGAAGTTGGTGAAGAAATTGAAGTTTCAGATAAATGGAAAATTAAGATTTTAGATGTTGATCCTCGTAAAATTAATAAGGTAGAACTTATTAAATTAGAACAAGATCATCAAGAAGAACAATCAACAGAAAATCAAGAGCAATAAAATGAAAAATAAAGTATTTGTAAAGCTTAAGCAGCTTTTAGGTAAATTAAATACATTGATTTTAAACCACCCTAAAAAGTCACTAGTGGGCTTTGCAGGTATTTCTATTTTTGCATATGCGCCATTTTCAATTTGGGGCTTAATGTTTGTAAGCTTTGCTGGTTTAACTTATATTTTAAATAATACACAATCTAAAAAAACAAGGTTAGCTAATTTTGCTATTTTTGCTTTTGTATTTAATGCTGTTAACTTACATTGGGTAGGTAACTCATTTTTATATAATTCTCCTGAAGAATTTTTAGTTTACCTAATGCCTTTACTAATTTTGGGAATGGCTGCTTTGTTAACAGTTTTATATATTGTTATTTTTGCTTTATTAGACTTAGCAAAACAAACAAAAGCTAAGCAAATTGTTTTAATACCAGCAGTATTTACTATTGTAGAAGTTTTAAGAAGCTTATCAGTATTTGGTTTCCCTTGGAACTTAGTTGGTTATTCAATTGCTACAAACGATAATTTACTACAAGTAAGCCAGTTTGGAACAGTAATTATTTGTTCTGCTTTAATTTTAATTATTGCCAGCTTAATTGCACAAAAAACTAAAAAGTACTTAATTGCTGCTTTAGTTGTTTATATTGTGTGGTTTATTACTGGTACAGTATTATTAAATGGTAAAGATATTACACAAACTATTAAATTAGAGAATGAAACTAAGTTAATTCAAATTGATACAACAAAACACCATAGGTTTGATCGTATTAAAATGAAAAAACAAGTTTATGCATACCTAGCTGAAATTAAAAAACTAAAGTATAAAAAAGATATTAAATATATTGTATTGCCTGAAATGGCAGTTCCATACCCAATTAATACTGAAGAAAGCCTACTTAAGCTTTTACAAAGAACTATTGGCCAACACCAAACATTAGTTGTAGGTGCACCAGCATATAATGATTATGACATTTATAATACAATGTACTTTATTAACAAACAAGGTTTTAAGCGTTATGATAAAAAGCTACTTGTGCCATTTGGTGAGTTTATTCCATTCAGAAAGTATGTACCTTTCTTAAAAAACTTTACAAATAATTTTAAAGACTTTTCAGTAGGTGAAATTGATAATACTGTAGACTTTGCAGGTAAAAAATTCTTAAGCTTAATTTGTTATGAAGCTATTTTCCCATTTTTTGTAAAACAGAATATTACATCTGATGATACTATTTTATTAAACATTACAAATGATGCATGGTTCTACGGAACAGTTGCACCAGCACAGCATGCTTTAATTGCTAAAACAAGAGCTGTTGAAAATAACTTAACAATAGTTAGAGTATCTAATGCAGGTCAGTCATTTATAAAATAGTTGAAATTTAAAATTTCATCACCATAATTTATATATTATTTAAAACAAACAGCAAGGGAGTGTCTAATGTTTTTAACTGGTGTATTACAAAGTTTTGTAATGGTTGTACTAAGTTCGGTTTTTTATGTATTAATACGACTTGTATCAAACTCATATGATTTAAAGCCATTATGCTTTGCAATTATTTCATTAATTATGACAAGCCTTGTGCTATCGCTTGCCGCAGGCCCAGGTAAATATGCAGTAGAAAGTATAAAATCAAAAGATAGCTGGAAATATGCTATTACTTTAATTATTACTTATGTTGCAGATATTTTCTTAATTAAATATATTTCAGGTACTGAAGCAGGTATTTTTAACAGAGTAACTATTCCTGTATCAATGGTTTTAGCATTCTTTCTATTTAAAAGAACTCCTAAAAAATTAGATGTTATTGGTATGCTAATTGTTGTAGCATCATTATCTATTCTATTTAACTTACAAACTCCTGAAAATCTAAATACAATTATTTTACTAGTTAGTATTATTGCTGTGTTTAGAACATTAATGTACATGACTTCAGAAAGCCATAAGCAATCAGTTGTTGCTAATGAAGAGGGCTACTTTAGAGATAAAGTAAGAGTTGTTGCTTTTGTATCATTTATTGCATCAATGATTTTCTTAGTATTATCAGTTTCAGTAAGTTTAATTAAAACATATTATTTACAAGATGTAAGACTTTTAGGATTTGTTCCTAATATTGATGAATTTATTAATACTCCAAGTGTTGTAGTTGCTATGCTAACAGGTGCTTTAATTGCTCCGGTTAATAGATATTTAAAATGGTCTGCAACATATAAAATTACATCAGAAAATGTTTTATGTATTTTAGCATTTACTCCGGTATTTACTTTATTTGCAGAATGGTTACTATCATTTATTCCTGCGTTTGAATCAAACCTATATATCTTTGAAGGTGACAGAGGCTTTACTTTAGCAATTGTTGTATTATTAAGTACAATTGGTGCAGGTTTACCAATCTTTTATAAAGTATATAAAAACTATACAGACTTAAGATCTGAAGGTTTATCATTAAAACAGCAAATTGAAAAAGCTCAAAACTTTGATAGAACTGGTTTAGAAATTAGACTTGGCGAAAATAACAACCAAGACTATGAAATTATTTTAGCTACAGTTAACCATTGCCGTAGTAACTTAGACAAAGCAGCTGACTTATTAGATGTTCCTTTAACAACACTTGAAGTTATTTATAAAGGTGAGGGTGACTATGTTTTAAATGATAGTATGTCATCACAAATTAATAGAAACTTTAGAGAAAAGGTTGTTCTATCAGA
>PTJW01000066.1 GCA_002937495.1 Pseudomonadota bacterium
AGCATTTGCGTTAGATGCATATAAAAACACTAACGCAAACACTACTTTTTTAATAACTCCTAAAATTAGCAGTTTTTTTATATTTTGTTTATCAGTTAAATTATAACTCAATATCTTTTGCAGATAGGACATATAAATTGCCCTCCTGATTTTGTTTACCTGAGTTATACTCAGCTTGATCATCAGAACCAAAGAATATATCAGCCCTAATTGCACCTTTAATAGCACCACCTACATCTTGTGCGAATACCATTTTATGGAAGTCTTCACCTGTGGCTGTTACTGTTGTATCAATAAACAATGGAGTACCTAAAGGAACAAAGTTTCTATCAGTAGCTACTGAATGATTAGGAGTTAATACATTACCAAAAGCACCAAATGGTCCATCTTTTCTTTCAGCAAAGAAAATATAGCTTGGGTTTTGATGTAAAATCTCATCAACTTGCTCTGGATTTTCTTCTAAATATTTTCTGATTGACTGAAGGCTAACTTCTTCTTTTTTCAGCATGCCTTGTTTAACCATATATCTACCAATAGCATAATAAGCATGCCCATTTTGACCTGCATAACCTACTTTAATTACTTGCCCTGTAGCATCAATTTTAACTTCGCCAGAACCTTGAATATGTAAGAAAAATGCATCAACCTTATCTTTAACCCAAACAATTACATTATCATCGCTTAATACATTTTCATTATCAATCTGCTTACGAGTATAATAAGGACGTAAACGATTGCCATCTACAACACCAAAAATCTTTTTATATTTATATTTTGCATCACCCATAAAGTCTTTTAAATGAATATCAACTAAGTCTGCTGGTCGTTTTCTTAAAGGGTAGTTATACTCTTCTGTTTTAGTGAATGAGCCATGTAACATAGGAGAATAATAACCTGTAAATAATGATTTAGATTCAAAAGGTTGGAAAATTTCAAGAACTGTAAGCTGCTCAAAGTATTTTCTAATTTCATCATTGTTATTTGATAGTTTTGGTAATCCTTTACAAAATTTAGCCCACTGTTCTTTAGAGCCAAACTTATCGTTTAACTGCTTATGACGGTAAAACCTTTTACCTTGTTTGCAGTTATTAATAAATGCAAATTTTAAATCTACAAAATTTTGACTTTTCCAATCTCTAAGTTCTAAAAAACTTGCCTGTCTATGCATAATAAAACCTTTATTTTGGTATGCATAAAAAGCTAGCCCTAAACCTAGAGCCAGCATTAATAATAAAATTATAATTCTTTTTTTAAGATACATTTTTAATCTCGTCTAATTGCCAGTTTGGATCTGTTGAAATAATGTTTCGTGCCCATGTCCAAACAACTTCTTTTGTTTCTGTTCTTGATTCTTCTTCATTTGTTTCATTATTAATAGTTTTAATTAATAATTCAGCTTTATATTTAACATCGATAAATGCTGATTTTGCAACTGTTTTACAGTCAAGAATCATTGGTTTTTCAAGCATTTTCACTTCTGTAACTTCTTTTTTATTCTGATCATCTAAATCATCAAAATATTCAACCACTTGTGAGTAAATTCTTGGAGCTAAAAGATTCTCTAAATCTTCTTCTTTCTCTTCATTAATGCAATCATAATACCATTGGTAAGCTTTTTCAGCACCTTTTAAGAATTTCTTTTCAGTAAAGTCAGTATCAAAAGCTTTAACTTTATCTAAACCTTCAAGCTCTTGCTTTCTTTTTTCTTCAGCTTCTGCCTCTTCAGACATTTCTTTAGCTTTTAAGAAAATTTGATCAAGTTGCTCTTTTGATTGAGCACCTCCTTTAATAATTTTAATTTCAACAGGTGATTTTTTTTGTTTGCTTGAACCTGACCTACCTGGGCCTTTTTTAGGTAATTTATTAGATGTAAACCTTGTTACAATAAAATAAATTAAAATACCCATGATGATTAAATCTAAAATAGTCATATGTTTTTATTAACTTTCTTAATATTTTTTATATTTTTACGTTATTATCTTTACTTATGGATTATATCCAAAAATAACAAATAAGACAAGATTGCTGATTATAAAATAATCTCATTTATAGATATTTTATTATTTTTTAGTGTTTTATCTTGAAATTCAAGGAAATATGTTTTATATTACGCACTAAGGTATTACCCGCGCGTGGTGCGTGTTTAATGAACCTTAGAGTATAACTCTTTATTTTTAAAGACCTTACTCGCCAACTCGAGACCTAGATTTGCTATTAATCACTATATGATTAAGCTAAAAAGCAAAGGCTAGTTATTTTAAAGAAAGAAATATATTATCATGGCAAAACAATTTGCAGATGTAACATCAGATATCCTTAACGCTTCATTAAACGAAGATTTCGCAAGCCTACTTGACGAAACTTTTGCTGAATCATCAGCAACAACAGGTTCAGTTGTTAAAGGTGTTATCGTAAACTTAGACTCAGACGCAGCTACTGTTGATGTTGGTCTAAAATCAGAAGGTTTAATC
The DNA here is from genome assembly GCA_002937495.1 of Pseudomonadota bacterium. GTDB lineage: Bacteria > Pseudomonadota > Alphaproteobacteria > UBA1280 > UBA12223 > UBA12223. Next base: position 2,472 of record PTJW01000066.1, read on the forward strand.
CCACTAAGAGAATTCATCGAAGCTGGTCAAACTCAAGCTACTGTTTCAGTAGGTGATGAAGTAGACGTATTTGTTGAAAACATCGACTTCAGAGGTCAAGCAAGACTTTCTCACGAGAAAGCTAAGAGAGAACAATCACTAAACCTATTAGAAAAAGCTCACGCTGATAAAGAAACTGTTAAAGGTATTATCTTCGGTAGAGTTAAAGGTGGTTTCTCAGTTGACGTTCAAGGCGTTCTAGCATTCCTACCTGGTTCACAAGTTGACGTTAGACCTATTAAAGACATCACACCTTACATGAACACACCATTAGACTTCGAAATCGTTAAGATTGACAGATCTAAAGGTAACGTGATCATCTCAAGAAGATCAGTTATGGAAGGCGTAAGATCAGAGTCTAAAGACGAAATCCTAGAAGATATGGCTGAAGGTAAAGTACTTGACGGTGTTGTTAAGAACATTACTGATTACGGTGCATTCATCGACCTAGGTGGCGTTGACGGTCTATTACACATCACAGATATCGCATGGCACAGAATTACTCACCCATCACAAGCTCTTAAGATTGGTGAAACAATTTCAGTTCAAGTTATTAAGTTCAACGAAGATACTAAGAGAATCTCACTTGGTCTTAAGCAACTAAACGAAGATCCATGGGCTAAAGTTGATGCTGACTACCCAATTGGTAAAAAAGTTAAAGGTACTGTAACAAACATTACTGATTACGGTGCATTCGTAGAACTAGCACCTGGTATCGAAGGTCTAATCCACGTTTCAGAAATGAGCTGGACTAAGAAGAACGCACACCCAGGTAAAATGCTTTCAACTTCAGAAGAAGTAGAAGTTATGGTTCTAGAAATCAACAGAGATAACAGAAGAATCTCACTAGGCCTAAAACAGTGCATGGCTAACCCATGGGCTGACTACGCTGCTAACCACAAAGAAGGTGAAACAGTTAAAGGTCAAATCAGAAACATCACAGACTTCGGTATTTTCGTAGCTCTAAACGATGACTTAGACGGTCTTCTACACATGTCAGATATCTCATGGGAGAAATCAGGCGAAGAAGCTATCAAAGAATTCAAAAAAGGCGACGAAGTAGAAGCTAAGATCTTAGCTCTAGATGTTGACAGAGAAAGAGTATCTCTAGGTATTAAACAACTTTCAGAAGATCCATTCGCAAACGCATTTGACGGCGTTAAGAAAGGTGCAGAAGTTAAAGCTAAAGTTACTGCTGTAGCTGAAGACTTCATTACTGTTGAAGTTGCTGAAGGCCTAACTGCTGAAATCAGAAAGAACGACCTATCTAAAGATAGAGCAGAGCAAGACACTGCTAGATTTAAAGAAGGCGACGAGATCTCAGCTAAAGTTATGAGACTAGACAACAAAGAAAGAACAATCGCTCTTTCAATTAAAGCTCTAGAAGTTGCTCAAGAGAAAGAAGCTGTTAAAGCTCTATCAAACAACGACGAAGGTTCAGCATCTTTAGGTGATGTACTTTCAAAAGCTCTAGGTAAATAATATCTAAGCTTTCGTTAGCAAAAAAGATCCCCAGGCATTATGCTTGGGGGTTTTTTATTGCATCTTTGTAACACCCTGTAAAACTAATAACTTTGATGGTTTATTTTTTATTGATGAATAATAATTATAAATATATACTAAGCCAAAAGATAAAAACAAGGATTTATAAATGACACAAGTTGACAGAAGAAAAAAGGTTTCTAAACCTAAAGTTTTCAACGAACAAAGAGAATCAATGCTACTGATTAAATCAGCTAGCCCTGCTGATATTTATATTTGGTGTATAAGCATTGTAATTATTTTTGCAATGTTAACATTTATGATAACAACTGCTTATTTTAACTAAAGGATAAAACAATGTATTTAACTGGATTACTACAAGCTTTTGGCGTAGCTGCATTAATGAGCTTATATAATGTATATATTAAAGTAGGTATTAACTTATTTGATATTAAACCATTAATTTTTCCTGGTGTATATTTACTAGTTACAGCAGGTGTTATGTTATTACTATCAGGCCCTGGTAGATTTATGATTTCATCTATTAAACGACCAGCTACTTGGATTTATGGTTTTGCTTTAATTGGTGTATTTGTAACTGATATTTTCTTAACTAAGTATGTTTCTGGTACTGAATTAGCGATTCTAACAAGAGTTGCTGTACCTGTATCAATGATTTTAGCTTTTGTTATTTTAAAAAGAAGACTGCACATATCTGACTTTTTAAGTGCTGCTATTATTATAACTTCAATTAGCCTAGTTTTAGCAACTCAAAACCAAGATATCTTAAAATACATTATAATTGGCTGTATTTTAGGTGGTATTTTTGAAGCTATCAATTTCTTCTGCACTGAAGTTCATAAAGATTCACAAGAAGCTCATGTTTCTGGAGATATTCGTGATAGAGCAAGGGTTGTATCATTTGTTACATTTTTAACAAGTATGATTTTCATTATTTTAAGCTACATTACAGCTGAAACTAACGAACTATTAAATCTAAATGAAATGCTAGGCTTAAATATTTTACCGGTAGTAAATGATATATTCCATTTACCAACAATTATTTCTGCTGCTATATTTGGTTGCCTTATATCTCCATTTATTAGATACTTCCAGTGGTCAGCAAGCTTAAAAGTAAATACTGAAACTGTTTTAACTATTTTAGCTTTATGCCCTATTATGACATTAGCTCTAGAGTACCCAGCTTCATTTATTGATTACTTTGAGTTAAAGCAAACATCATTTGCTGAAGGTAGCTTAAATATTATTTTAATTACATTATTTATGACAGCTGGGGCTACTTTAGCTGCTTATATTAAAAGCTACAGTAAATTTAAAGAAGCAAAAGGTAAAAACTTCTGGGAGAAGGTTAAAAATTCTTCAAAAGTTGAATCTGAAAACCTAGCTATTGGTTTTTCTGCAAATAACATGGCAGACTATGAAGTAGTAAAAAATACTATTGATTTTTATGAAGG
>PTJW01000067.1 GCA_002937495.1 Pseudomonadota bacterium
CTAAAACCAAGAAGAAGCATTTCAAAACTTATTTCATCAACACCTAAAATTTCAGTTTTAGAATAGGCATTTTCTTGAGATTCTATTCTATCCATATATTGGCTTGGTGCTTTAATGTTTTGAGTTGCAATATAATCGCCATATTTATTAATATATCGACCATGAGCCCCTGCCCCTACTCCAATATACGAGTTATATTGCCAAATATTTACATTATGCTTACAATCAAAGCCTGGTTTAGCAAAGTTTGATACTTCATAGTTTTCATAACCATGTTGCATTAAAAACTTACGAGTATAGTCAAAAAACTCGGCCTGAGTATCAATACTAGGCATTATAAGCTGTTTTTTCTTATATAGGTTATAGAATGCTGTATTCTTCTCAATAGTTAACTGATAACAGCTAATATGAGGAGTACCCACACTTAATGCATACTCTAAGTCAGACTTCCAGTCATCTAAGCTTTGATCAGGCAATCCATAAATTAAATCAAAATTTACATTCTCAACAGCTGAAAATGCGTATTTAATAGCTGTCATAGCTTCTTCTTTATCATGCTCACGACCTAAAAACTTTAATAAGTCATTTCTTAAACTTTGCACTCCAATAGAAACTCTATTAACGCCACAAGCTGCAAACTCTTGCATTTTTTGAGCTTCTGCTGATGTTGGATTACACTCTGTAGAAATCTCTACATTATCAGTAAGTGTAAATATATCTTTAATTTTATTAATAATTTGCTTAACTGAAGTTGCCTGCATTAAACTAGGCGTACCACCACCAAAGTAAATAGAACAAACCTTTTGACTTTTTTGTTCTTTATTTAAATTAGAGTATGTAGTTTCAAGCTCTTTTAATACACAATCAACATAGCGTTGCTCATCATACTGTTTAAAAGTATGAGAGTTAAAGTCGCAATAAGGACACTTAGATTTACACCAAGGCCAATGCACATATATACTTAAGTTGTTCATAAATTAACAATCTGATGGTTTTGTATCGTTTGTTGTCATAATTACTGCAGGTGGGTAAAACGGCGGATTATTTTTAGAACCAGTACATGGCTTTATATAATCAGGGCCAGGGTTTGATATATACCACATTGTATTACCTGTAATAGCATTTCTACCTATATATTCAGGTAAACCTAAAATTTTTGTTAAAGCTGTAGCTTTTAAAGATTCACCTAATGTGTCTACTGAAAGTTCACTACTAATTTCTGAGTTTTCTGCAGTTTCAAGGTAATCACCTGTATCAATGCTATTTCTTGCATCTTTAGGATACATAATGAATCTATCAAACTGTGGAATATCTAATGACATTGCAGCAGCTCGTTTGCTTCGTGCGTATCTTTCTAGATGTCCTTCTAAAATTTCAATTCTTTGTAAGCTAATTTCATACTTATCAATTTTGTCTTGTCTGTCTGTATATTTAACAACAAGGTCATCTTCTAGGCCTGTGTATCTATCAAAACCATTAGAACCTGAAATACCTGACCAATCTGGAGTATCAATAGTTCCTGGAATTGTATCATCTTCATCATTAACCGAACCACTAATTACAGATGAATAGTAAACCTTAAATGAATACGATCCACCTCTAAAGCTTTCAGGGCCTTCATAATTTAAGTATTCTCTTTTATTACCCCATTGGTCTAAACAAATCCTATCTGAAGTAAGCGTTGCATACTTTGCAAGCTCTACATTCCAGTATTTAACACCTGAAACTGATGTTTCTGATGATAAAACACATAAAGTTTCATCAGTTGGAAGCTTGCCTTCTTTCTTTGCATAAATTTCTAAAGCTTTTTCAATTTCTTTTAAGTCAAGCTTTTCTTGCTCAATACTTTGCTTTACAAAAAGTCTGTTAACATCACCAAAAGCTAAACTTGCAATAACAGCTAAACAAGCAGTTACAATAATAACCTCTGGCATTGAGAAACCAAGTAATTTATTAATCTTTGTTTTATTCATAATAAACTCCTTTTTTACTAACAAGGGTTACCAGAATCATCAACCATAATTACTGGTGGATAATAAGGTGCAGTATTTCTTCTACCTGAGCAAATACTTGAGCTATTTGGACCAGGATTTGAAATATACCACATTGGCTTATCTGACACTGCATTTAAACCATAATATTCAGGCAAACCTAATTTCTTAGCTAAAGATCTCGCGTCATTTCTATTATTAATAATTTCTACACCTGAGCCATAATTACCAACACCACCTGAACCATCATTAGGGAAGTAAATCTTTTTATCTGAATTTTCAGGGTCTGAACTGATACCATTAATTTGTTTTACTCTTGCATATTTAGCTAAGGCAATTGATAGTTTTTCAATTCTTGATAATGTACTTTCTACAAGCTTAACTTTGTTACCTTGATCTGTATATTTTACAGCAAAGTTATCTAGTTTTTTACCTAAAGCATCTTTACTATATTCAAAGTTTGCAAATGAAGATTTTGATGAAGGCAGTGTAACACCGTTTGTAATTCCATCAATACCATTTGAAAAAATTGTTGCGTAGTTTACTTTATATGTACCACCCATATAAGCAACGCTTACTTCAAACTTATTATATGACCTTGGTTTTGACCAAACATCATTTCTAACTTCATTTAATGTTAGATCTGTAAATGGTTGCAGGTCATCTACCCATGTGCCATTATTAGGTAGGCGTTTATTTTCTTTAGCAAATAAATCTAAAGCCTTGTAAAGCTTTTTCATTCTAAGCTGTTCGTTCATTTCTGCTTGTTTAGCAAATAAACGGTTCATATCTGGAGTTGCAATTGTTAAAACAATAGCTAAAACTGCAACAACAACAATTACCTCTGATAATGTAAAACCTGATAATCTATGTCTCATGTTAAATACCTCCTAAACCATCTATTTCTAATTTTTTGTTAATTTTCCACTCATACTGATTTGATGGTGTAACTCTTCTTACTAATATAACTTTATTTGGTTTATCATAGTCATAACTATAACTAATAGAACCATCTACACCTTCAAATGGGTCAATTGAACCCATGTTTGTAATACCTAAGTTTTGTAAGCCTCTATCACCTGTTGGTAATGAGCCACCAGTAGCTGTTTTTTCTACTGCATCAAATGATGGGAATAAAAACTCAGAAGCTGAACCTGAAACTTTATACTTATCAATAAACTCTTGGTTTAATTGTGCACTTTCAGAGCTGTCACTTGATAGCCTGAATTCATTAGCATATTTTTTAGGTTTGGCTCTAAAACCTGTATGTCCATTTTGCCCTGTTAATACATCATAAATATCATTTGCATTTGCAGTATCATCCTTATTCCACTCATTAGTAAATGTACTTGTAGATGTACCAAAGTTAGCAAAAGCATCATAATTATCACTTGGATCAATAGCATCTGGTGTACCATCACCATCAGTATCAATAGTTAATGAGAAAATATCATCACTTAGTAAACCGTTTCTATCTATATCTCTTTGTGCTAATTGAATTAGTGGAGAGAATGCATCAAGTCTGCTCTTATAATAATCTAACGCTACATTTTTAACTGTGTTATCAAGCTCTTCAGCTTTTAACCAAATATCAAGCATTGCATCATAGTTATTAAATCTAATAATAACATCATCACCGACTATAGATTCATCTGTAATATCTGTATTTTTAATATCTGTTGCTGCTAGCGTGCTAACATTTTGATTACCTTTTAAGTTTTGAGAAATATCATAAATATTATTAGGACCTGCTGAAATTAGCATAAATGTTGTAATTGGAGCTTCTGCAATCTGTCCGTTTTTAGCACCCCAAATTGCTTCTCTACTTGTTGTTTCAAGTAAATGTACTTTTTTATTCCAAGGGTCATTTTCTAACTCGTGCTTAGTAAAGTTTGTATGAGCAGATAAAAATGAACCGCCTAAATCTCTATAATCACTATTAGATAAGTCAACTACTGATTTAGTACCTAAGCCATCATTATTTTTTTGTTTAAAAGCAATAACATTTAAAGCAAGCTCAATTTGAGCAAAGCGTTCTTTTGTTTCTTCAATTCTTTCAATATTATTTTGCATAATATTTTTACTTAGTCCTGCAGTCATACTTGAGAACATTAAAAATATTAAAGAAAATAAAGCTATAAAAAATACTGGTTGCATATCTAAAAAGTCTCCTCTATATATACTTTTAGAATGGAGCCTTAATAAAGTTCACTACATATTTCTGACTATTTTTATCTTTAAACTCAACTCTATCACTTTCAATAAGTGAAATTTTAAGCATTTCTTCGCCTTGACCGCTTGTTCTTTCAAGCACTGCATTTTCTACAGTTTCAGCCAATTGCTCATCAACATCTCTTAATCTTTCTAGTAAATCTAAAGCATCACGAGCTTCATCAACAGGTACTGCAATTTCGCTACCCACTTCCATCCATATTTTATTAATTAAAGCTTTATATTTACCATTAGCTTTTGCTGTTGCTTCAATAACAATATTATTTAAGTTAGGAATAAACACTGATTCCTCTTCTAAAAATGATTTAATTTCAGCTAAAATTGAAGTTGTTAACATTAATCTACGCTCATTATCTGAAAGAGAAATGTCTTCTTCTAATTCTTCAATATTACTAATAACCTGGTTAGCTTGCTCAAACTCTAGTTCTTCAACTTTTTTTTGCTTTTGAGGAAATGGAGATAAACCACCATTATATGATGGAACTTCCTGATCAGGAAATTGGTTAAATGTTTTCCATAGCGATTCTTGTGCAAAAGCAACATTTGCACTTAAAGCTATTACTGATGTAAAAGCAATTAGCTTTCTAGCTTTTATCCAAACCATATAATAATCCTTCAATTTCTACATATACAGAGTTACCGTAACCCTCACCATTTCTTAACACAGCTTTTGTTAATACTGCTTTTTTAGATGTTTGCAGCCAGTCAAGTTGTGATAAAATTTCTTGGTACGATGCTTCACCTGAAAGTAAGAACTTACGGATGTTAATATCTGTACCGTTAATATTTTTTAAAGTTTTAGACTTTGTTCTATATGACAGCTTTGACTCTTGTAAGTCTAAATGTCTTAAAATTGCTAAAGTTGTTGAGTTATTTTCATCAAGAGTTAAGTTATCTAAGTCTGCCCTTGCTGTTGAATAAACGTTACCAGTATCAATTTTATGACGTAATCTATCTGCAGATTGTTTTTTTCTGTCAATTTCAACTCTAACATCATTACCTAATGAATAGATATATGATGAAACAAGCGCTAATAATAACACTAAAATAAGTGTAAATCTTTTAGCAGCTGTTCTTGAAATTCCTTTACGATCAAATTTCATTATAAACCTCCATCATTACCTAAGTAGATACCAATTTT
>PTJW01000068.1 GCA_002937495.1 Pseudomonadota bacterium
TAACTATGCGCATGATATTAACAAAATCATCCATGAAAAAATTCATTATGCTGAAGATAACAATGATGAAGACTAATATCTAAAATATACACTTTTAAATATAAAAAAACTAGCAGTTGTGCTAGTTTTTTTGTTTTGTTGTATAGTACATAAAATAAGGTATAGTTAATCAGTAAATAAAGTGCTTAGGTGTAAATAATAAGGCAACTATATTTGTCTTAATTTTTATTTGTAAAAACTATATGCAAATAATGGAAGTCAGCTTGCTAATATTAAATTAAAAGTAAACCCTCCATCAAAGTAAAAGAATTGCATGTTGGCTTTCTTAGTTTTAATTATTAATAATAGATAGGATAAATTTAAGATTATGAGTACACGAGGTAAAAAAGCATTATTTTTATTAAAAGATGCTTTTATTTTTACATCAATAGTGCTGTTAGTAATTTTTTTAACTATACAGGTGTTTAAAGTAACTCAACAAAAGCAAGAAGAATCAGATTTAATTAGGAAGTTAAAGCAAGTAGGTAGTGCTTATTATGCTTATTATTTAGATACAAGTTATGAGTTACCATTATTAAACTATGGCAATAGTTGGGAGGTTAATGCAGTTCAGCTAGTTTCTTCTGATGTTGAAGGCTGGCAAGGACCTTATGTATCTTTACCAATTAATCAAGATGGGGCTTCATTAGGTTTTAAAGGTTTTGAAAGTATGACTTTAGCACGAGCAACAAGCCATAAATGGAATAGTTTAGATGACTTAGAAAAGTACAGCTGTAAAAATAAGAAAAGCCAATATCGTAAATGCTATACTTGGATTGTCTTAACTGGAAAAGATGGTAATAATGAAATATCAGAGTATATTGATATGTTAGAAGATTATATTACAGAAAGCAGCAATAAAAACTCTGGTAGAATACGAGCAAGTGATGATTATAAATATCTATTTGTTGAAATAGGACTTTCAGATGTAAGTAAATAAAAATAAGTCAGCAACTAAAGTTGCTGACTTTTTGCTTTTAATAATAAATTAGTAAACCAATCAAAGCACATAAAAATACTGCGACAAGTTGCCCTGCAAAAGTATTTTTTCGTGGATTTGATTTCATCCAAGGTGGTGATTTTATGTTACCTCTTTTTTTTAAAAAGCTCATAATTGCCTCCTTTAAAGCTTAGTAAATTATGTAAAGACAAAAAATACGCCTATAGTCAAAGCAAATGTCATCCACATAACACCATTGTAACTTACATTACTTGGTTGTCTAGGCTTTCTTGGCTGTCTAGTAGTTAAATGCGAAGGTCGTTTAAAACTACGCCAATCAGCTTGTGCCATTGTATGTTCCCTCTATATTTTATTTTTTGTAGATATTACACCTTTATAGTTTTGAACTAAAGTGCCTAAAACCTACATTTTATGTTGATTTAAATTCTTTTAATAGCGAAGTATATTGTAGTAAATAAATAAAAAAAATCAAGACTAAATTTTTTATTTTATATAAGTTAACTGAAATAGTATAGTTATTGTAAAACAGCTACATATGTCCATATTTTTAGTGTTATCTGTAATATTATATACTAAGTTATACAGTTCTATATATAATGCTTAATTTTACGATACTACTTACTGCAAATTTCTCAGGCACCTAACTCTAATGATTAATAAAAAACCTCCCAATTGGGAGGTCTTCATTTTTTATTATTATTAAACTTTTAGTGTGAGATATTTCCATTTTCATCAGCTAGCATATCATTATTAAATGATTGAGGCTCAAAAACATCTTCCCAGTCACCTTGAGTAGCTGCACGAGCATATTCTGTTGCTCTATTTTCAAAAAAGTTAGTGTGCTCAACACCGTTTAAAATAACATCTAACCATGGTAGAGGGTTTTTCTCAATAAAGAACTGCTTAGGTAGGCGTAGCTCTTCTAAACGAATATCAGCGATATATCTGATGTATTGTTTAACATCGTTTGCTGTTAAGCCTTCCATATCACCCATCTCAAATGCTAAATCAATGAACTTATCTTCGTTTTTAACAACTTGGTGACATTCTGCTACTAGCTCGTCTTTAAGTTCTTGAGTGTCTAACTCAGGGTTTTCAGCTAAGAATGTGTGGTATAGTTTAATGATTGATTGTGTATGTAAAGTTTCATCACGAACAGACCATGTAACAATTTGTCCCATACCTTTCATTTTGTTGAATCTTGGGAAGTTAAGTAGAATTGCAAAACTAGCAAATAACTGTAAACCTTCTGTAAAAGCACCGTATACAGCTAAAGTTCTAACTAAACCTTCTTTTGTTTCAGCTGAGAAGTTTTGTAGATAGTCGTACTTATCTTTCATTTCTTCATATTTTAAGAAAGCTTCATACTCAGTTTCTGGCATACCGATAGTATCAAGTAAGTGAGAGTATGCAGCAATGTGGATAGTTTCCATATTTGAAAACGCACCAAGCATCATTTGAACTTCAGTAGGGCCAAATACTCTTGAGTATTGTTTCATATAGCAGTTGTTAACCTCAATATCAGATTGTGTGAAGAATCTAAAAATTTGTGTAACTAGGTTTCTTTCAGAATCTGAAAGGCGTGTTCTCCAGTCTTTAACATCATCAGCTAATGGTACTTCTTTAGGTAACCAGTGTAAGCTTTGTTGAATTTCCCATGCTTCAAAGCACCATGGGTATTTAAATGGTTTGTAAACTGCGCTTTCTTTTAGTAGTGACATTTTATATATTCCTTATTTATTGTGACTTACTCTTTAAAGTATCTTTTGCTTTATTTAAATAATCATTTACTAATTGTAAACTTCGTATCTAAATAAAACAAAATCTATCTCTAAATATTTAAGTCGATATTTATTATTGTATTTTGGTTTTTAGCCTTTATTCTTAATTATTAATAACGTGGTGAGGCTGACTAAACTTCTATTGGCAAGATAGGCACTCTTCATAGTTACCTTGGCTTGATGCTGCCATTGGCATTTTTTCAGCATAAGCAGAAACTGTTGATTTAACACCTGCTTTACCACCATCTGCAACAACTTGAGCTCTTTGTAAAGTTTTTGAACGGCAGTAGTATAAACTTTTAACACCTTTTTTCCATGCTGAGAAGTGAATATTATGTAACACAGACTTGTGTACATCAGCAGGTAAAAATACGTTTACTGATTGGCCTTGGCAAATAAATGGAGTTCTATCTGCAGCGTGTTCAATAATCCAGCGTTGGTCAAGTTCGAATGCTGTTTTAAATACATCTTTTTCATCTTGAGTTAAAAAGTCTAAGTGTTGTACTGAACCTTCGTTAACAACAATTGATGTCCAAGTATCTTCATCGTTTTTATTGTATTTAGATAGAAGGCTAGCAAGGTATCTGTTTTTAACGTTAAATGAACCAGATAATGTTTTTTGTGTAAAGCTGTTAGCAGCTAGTGGCTCAATACCTGGGCTTGAGTTACCTGCAATAATCGAAATTGATGCAGTAGGGGCAATAGCCATTTTGTGTGAGAATCTTTCTTTAATTAAAAGATCTTGTGCATCTAGGCATGCACCTTTTTCTTCAGCTAGTTTAATAGAAGCAGCATCTGCTTTTTCTTTAATTAGTTGGAACATTTTCTTATTCCAAACTTTAGCCATTACAGATTCGAATGGAATCATATTTTTTTGTAAGAATGAGTGATAGCCCATTACACCTAAACCAACCGAACGCTCTCTCATAGCTGAGTATACTGCATTAGCCATTGATGCTGGTGCTCTAGCAATAAAGTCTTCTAAAACATTGTCTAAGAATCTTAAGATATCTTCAACAATTGTTTCATCATCTTTCCACTGGTTATAGTATTCTAGATTTAATGATGATAGGCAGCAAACAGCAGTTCTGTTTTTACCTTGATCATCAATACCAGTAGGAAGCATAATTTCACAACATAGATTTGAAGTTTTAACCTCTAGACCTTTATCTTTAATGTGTGGAGCTAAGTATTTGTTTGCATGGTCTTTAAATAATAGGTATGGTTCACCAGTTTCAACCCTTGCAGTTAATAGTCTAATCCATAGGTCACGAGCTTTAACTGTTTCTAAATGTTTACCATCAACTGGGCTTTTTAGCTGCCAGTCATCACCGTTTTCTACAGCAGTCATGAAGTCATCTGTAATAACAACACCGTGGTGAATATTTAATGATTTACGGTTAGGGTCACCACCTGTAGGTCTTCTAATTTCAATAAACTCTTCAATTTCTGGGTGGTCGATTGGTAGGTAAACAGCACCTGAACCACGACGAAGTGAACCTTGAGAAATAGCAAGAGTTAAACTATCCATAACTTTTAAGAATGGAATAACACCACTTGACTTACCAACTTTACCAACTTTTTCACCAATTGATCTAACATTACCCCAGTATGAACCAATACCACCACCTTTAGCAGCTAGGTATACATTTTCATTCCAAATTTCTGCAATTCCATCTAAAGAATCATCAGTTTCATTTAAGAAACATGAGATAGGAAGACCTCTTGTAGTACCACCATTAGATAGTATTGGAGTTGAAGGCATAAACCAATGCTTAGACATGTAGTCATAAAGACGTTGTGCATGAGCAGCATCATCAGCATATGCACATGCTACATTTGCAAATCTGTCTTGGAAAGTTTCATCAGGCATTAGGTATCTATCAGTTAGTGTTTCTTTACCGAATTGTGTTAATAAATCATCTCTTGAATTATCGATTTTAATATCGTATTTATATTCCATGTTGTGTAAATCCCTTATTTTTGTGACTGTTCAAATAGCCTAGCATGGATACTATATCTTGTAAATACTAAAAAATGCATCACAATATATTGATTTTGCGTTTTGCTTGAAAATTAGTAACTTACTAAATCAATACAAAAAAAATGGTTATTCTTTGTGATTTTTTATACAACATATAGTGTTTAAAAAAATGAATTTACACACCTCCTAGAGATACCGCTAAAAATAGATATAATTTTCAATTGCAGATTAAAAAAGTGTGACATTTAAGCAATGCTAGTATTTTTAATATATAGAAAAAAAGTTATATAATTGTCGATTTTTATTTACAGCTCAAAATTAGAGGTGCTAACATAAATATATGAAATTAGAAATATGCACATCGTGTGTTGTGTATATAATATAATAATAAAATAAGGATAGCAGAAAAATGAAACTAAAATCAGCTTTTCTAGCAACAACTGCAATTCTGGCAGCAGGTAATGCGCTAGCAGCAGACGTGTCAGTATATGGCCAAGTAAACAAA
>PTJW01000069.1 GCA_002937495.1 Pseudomonadota bacterium
GCAAATATCTTGAATGTTCTTTTCTGGTAATCTTGTTGAACCAATTCTACTAGGAATAATTACTTGAACTTTCATTTTTTCATCCTTTTTTTTATTTATAAACTTAGCACTTATATTATACTTTAAAATAGTTAGTATTGCAAATCAGGTAACAAAAAAGCAGCTTATAATAAGCTGCTTTTAATTTGTTTTATGCTTTTTTAGCATTCGATAATCCACGAGTAAAGTATTTGCTGATAAACTTAGCAGCTGTTTCAATCCAATGGGTGTATCCATCTAAGTTATGCTTAAAGCTTCCGCCGACAGAGTTTGAACAATTTGTAGAGTTGCCCATTTTGAAGCAATTGTTAAGTTTATTAGAACGATAGCAGCCAGTAGATTTAAGACTGTTGTGAACTTCTTCACAATGATGACAATCTTCATCATCGCTACAGTTTACTGTACTCGAACAGTTTTTTAGAGATTTAAGAGCGTTTTCAGCTCGTTCAATTGATTTCCAAAAGCTAACAGTAGCAATATTGCCAAAGTTATCTTCGCAGTGGTTTGGATATACATAGATTACTTGTTTAGACATACTACACCAACCTTGTAAATTTATTAAGAAAGTAAGGTTTACCCAATTATTATATGCCTAAAGTTATAATATTTCAAATAAAAAAAGAACCATTAAGGTTCTTTTTTCTACTTTTTACGTTTTCTTTTGTGTGGCTTTTTGCTTTTTTGTGCAAACTTAGAATCTTGAGGTTTTTCTAAGCCAAACATTTGGTAATAGAAGTTATCGTTAACCCAGTTTGGTTGAACTTTAACTCTTAAGAATAAATGTACTTTAACACCTAAAAAGTCTTCAAGAGCTTTACGAGCATGCATACCAATTTTCTTAATCATTTGGCCTTTATTACCAACAACAATTTTTTTATGAGCTTCACGCTCTAGTAATAAAGTTTGCTCAATTCTAACAGAACCATCATCAGGGTTTACTTTATATTCTAAAGTTTCTACCATTACTGAGTATGGAATTTCATTTTTTAGTAAGTAAAATGCTTTTTCTCTAGTTTCTTCAGATGCAATAATCTTCATTGGTAAGTCTGTAAGGTAATCTTCAGAATATAGAAGAGGAGACTCAGGAATGTATTTAGCTAAAGTTTCTAAAACATCTGCAGTACCTTGGTTTTTGTTAGCACTAATTAATAGATAGTCATTAAATAGGTCACCATACTGCTCTTTAACTTCTTCTAGTTTTGGTAAAATATCTTTTTTATCTTTAACTAGGTCAACTTTGTTAAAAGCAAATACTTTTTTAATTCTAGGAACAGCTTTTAAGTGTTCGATAATATCAAGAACTTCATCTGTAAAGCCTTTTCTAATGTCAACTAAAAATAAGATAACATCAGCATTAATACTTGCTTCAAGAGCTGTGTTAACCATAGCCTCATCGTACATTCTTCTTGCACGGTGAATACCTGGAGTATCAACAAAGATAAACTGATTAGATTTTTCAGTTAAAACTGCTCTAATGTTAAATCTTGTTGTTTGCTCTTTAGGGCTAACAATCGCTACTTTTTCACCAATACAAGTGTTTAAGAATGTTGATTTACCTGCATTTGGCGCACCAACAATTGCAACAAAGCCAGCTCTTGTGTTAATAGATTCGTTCATGAGTAATCCTTATTTGTTTTTAAATTTAAATTTATTTTCTAAAATTGTAACAAGTTTTCTTGCTGCATTTTGCTGAGCTTCTTGTTTTGATAGTCCTTCATCAATTGCAAATCTGCCATCTGAAGATGAAACTTTAATTACAAAGATTCTTTCATGAGCAGGGCCTCTTTCATCAATTACCTCATAATCTGGTAATGCTAAGCCGTTTTGTTGTAAAATTTCTTGCAGTCTTGATTTTGGGTCTTTAATTTCAACGCGTTCAATCCATGGAGTCCAGTATTTAATAATAAAGTTTTGAGCATCTTCAAAGCTTGAGTCTAAATAGTAGGCTGCTAAAATTGATTCCATAGCATCTGATAAAATAGTAGGCTTTTGAGCTCCACCAGACATTGCCTCACCTTTACCCAGTTGAATAACTTCATCTAAACCAATTTGTTTAGCAATTTCTGCAAGTGTAGTTTGACTAACTAAAGCAGAGTGCATTTTTGATAAGAAGCCTTCAGGTTTATCAGGAAATTGCTTATATAGTAAGTCAGCAATAGTAAAGTTTAGAACTCGATCTCCTAAAAACTCTAGTCTTTCATTGTTATGTTTAATACCTTTGGCATTTGTTTTACCAACTGAACTGTGTGTTAGTGCGTGTTCAAATAAACCATAATCTTGAATATTATGGTTTAAATGATTTTCTAAGTTTGAAAAATCAATATTCATATTTTATATCTTTCTAATTGTTTTTTATTAGCTAGATACTGAATTTTAAATTAAAAGAATTGATATAAACTTGTTTGTAAATTAACATTAATTCTTAATCTAACAGTATTACCTATACTTCACAATATAGTATATTTTATAAGTTTTTTCAAGTAATAAAAAATAGAGTTAGTATTCTTTATATTTTGGTTAGTTTTTTATAATTTATATAAGATACTTTGCTTATGATAAAATAGTAATTACTTAAGTATATTTTATATATATTAAGAAATAATATGAGTTATTCTAATAAAAAAGAGGTTAGTATTCTAACCTCTTAAAGTTTAAGCTTTTTCTGGAATTAATGAGTTGAATATTCTATCAATTCTTGGCTTTAAAGATCTATCCCAAGAGAAGAATAAAAACCTCGCACGACCCCTAATTTCATCTTCTTTAACTAAGCCCCAGCCTGGTTTATTCCATAATCTAGAATCATAAGATCTATCACGGTTATCACCCATAACAATAACATAACCTTCAGGAACTGTAATTCTTTTAACATTAGGAATAACTACATTTTTACTTTCCATAACATCATGCTTAATATCACCTAAAGTTTCTTCATAGCGTTTAGCATTAATATCGCCATCACGGTCTTGATATGTAATTGTATCAAGATATTTTTGATGCTGGATTTTACCGTTTAAAATAACTTTAGAATTTCTAAATTCAATAGTATCTCCGCCAGTTGCAATAACTCTCTTAATATAAGTAATAACATTACCATTGTTCATAATGTCTTTATCAAAAACAACGATATCGCCAACATTTACATCTTTTTTATTAATAACTATATCTGTAAATGGAATTTTTGTACCGTAGTCAAACCTACTAATAAATAAGAAATCACCAACTCTTAAAGTAGGAACCATTGATGTTGACGGAATTTTAAATGGTTCAAAAAAGAATGTTCTAATAAACATAGCAACAACTAATGCAAAAATAATTGTTCTAAAGTTATCCATAATGAAGAAGTGTATTTTTTTATCTTCAGGTGGGTAAAAAATATCTTTATACTTTTGCTTAAATTGTTTTAGAGTTGATGTTTTTGACATAGTTATTTCTTTCTATTTGCAATAAATTGTTTTAATGTTAGTTGGCTTTTCTTTAATTGACAGTTAATTGTTAAAATTGTTGAAATTGGAATATAAATAATTAACAAGCTAAATAGGGCTAACATTGAGTAGTCATTATAATTAATAAGCTCATCGTATGTAAAGTAAAAAATAATAGCTAAAATAATCAGTAAAACTAAGTATTTTGATTTTATTAATTTTTTTACATCAATTTTATTTGTTTTGGTAGATTTTACTTTATCCATAAATTTAGCAGACTCTAAAATCTCTTTAAAATATATACATAAAGCTTGTGAAATAGCAATAGATATAAATAAAATAATTAAAACATTATATAAACTAGCATATGATAATAATGTATTTAATAATTCAGTGTTTGACCTTTCAATATAATGAAATACCTTAATAATACCAATAAATGATGCGAAAAATAAAAATCCTTCAGTTAAGTAACGCTTTAAAGTCATGCTTATATCTCCACTTTTAATGAATTAGTTTTTGTAACTTTTTTTGTAACTAGAAGATCGCGGTAAATTTCAACTCTATCACCATCTTGAAGTTCTGTTTCTGGATTTTTTAATTTTGCAAAAATACCAACAGATAAGTTTTCTAAGTCAATTTCAGGATGTTTAGATTTAATACCAGAATTTTCAATTGCTTTTAAAATAGTAGTGCCTGACTTAACTTGTAAGTCAATAACTGTTTGTACATCTTTTAATGCATAAACTACTTGTACATTGTAAAAATCTTGATTAGTCATTTTAAATCCTTTCAACTACTACATAAGCAATAGCATAGTTTTTTTCATCAGAAATTGACACATGAATATTACTAAACTCAGGTAGTTTAGCTTTTGCATTATCACTAATTGTAATAAAAGGGGCACCAAATTCATCATTTAAAACTGTAATATCTTTAAAAGCAATCTTAGCGCCAATACCACAGCCAAAAGCTTTACTTACAGCCTCTTTAACAGCAAATCGTTTTGCTAAATACGCTTGCTTATTTTTTTTAGATTGAAGAATCTCTAGCTCTGCTTCAGATAATATTTTATTTGCAAACCCAGCACCTGGCTGAATTCTATTAATTTCGCAAATATCTGTACCAATACCTATAATCAAAGCTATTCACCTTCTTTTTTATTTACAATTTTATCTTTAAAGTTTTTAATTTTTTGAATTTTTTTAGCCCTAAGTTCTACTTTTCTATTATGTAGTAAAGCCTTACGGATTTTTCTGAACTTATCAATTTGGTACTTTAAAGTTAAGTAGGCTACTAAACCAGCTAAAATACCAGTAGGTACACCACCAATAGTCATAGGGAATAAAAAGTGTTCCCAGTAAAAAGCAAATTCAGAAATAATATTTTCTAAGCTAAATGTAAAGCTTGAAACATCATGCGTTGCTTGTGTACCATGCATAATAAAGTTACCAAAGTTTAATGACCATACCCAAATAAGAGGGAATGTCCATGGGTTACCAACAATAGTACCTAAAATAGAAGCAGGGATACTTGCATTAAATAAATAAGCTAAAACAATAGCAACAAAGCCATGTAAACCCATAAAAGGAGTAAAACTCACAAAAGTACCAAAGGCAAAACCTAAAGCAATTTTATGGCTAGATAAAGGCTTACGCTTT
>PTJW01000007.1 GCA_002937495.1 Pseudomonadota bacterium
TCATCTTGGTTATGCTTATTCTTTTTAGCAATTTTACTACCAATAACAGGTACAAAAATTACAGCCATAATTAACGAGCCTGTTAATGTAAAGATAAGTGTAATTGGCATAAATTTCATAAACTCACCAACAATACCTGGCCAGAATAATAACGGCATAAATACGGCTAATGTTGTAGCTGTTGAGGCTGCAATTGGCCATACTACAGTTCTTGCAGCTTTTTTAAATGCATCTATTCTTGAGTAGCCTTTATTCATTAAGCTATCGGCCATTTCTACAACAACAATAGCACCATCAACAAGCATACCTACTGATAAAATAAGTGCAAATAATACAACAACATTCATAGTAAAACCTAAGAAGTAAAGCATCATAACACCCATTAAGAATGAACCTGGAATTGCTAACGCTACTAAACTTGCAGAGCTAACACCTAAAATAGAAAGAATAATAATCATAACTAATAAAACAGATGCTAAAACATTGTTTTGTAAGTCTGATAGCATATCTTTAATTTGTGTAGACTGATCGTTAATAATTTCGTATTTAATAGATTCTGGGAATAAGCTTTGATTATCTTTTAAAGCAGTTTTTAATAGGTCTACTGTTTCAATTACGTTTTCACCAATTCTTTTACTTACTTCAATAATAATTGCAGGCTTACCATTAAATCTTGTAATAGTTTCTCTGTCTTCAAAAACAAGCTTAACATCAGCAACATCACCAATAGTAATCATTCTATCAGCTTGAGTTACTAAAGGAAGGTTTAATATATCTTCTCTTGTTTTAAATAAACCAGGAACTTTAATAGCATATGATGATGTAGCAGTTTCTAAAGCACCAGCTGTAACAAGTTTGTTGTTATTATTAATAGCATCAATAACCATAAATGGGTTTAACTGGTAGCTTTCTAGCTTTGATTTATTAATTTCAATTAAAACTTGGTTTTCAGGCTTACCTTGAATTTCAGCTTCTAAAACTGTTGGGATACCTTCAATAATATCTTGTAAGTCTTCAGCTAGTTTTGCCATTCTTCTTTCAGGTGCATCACCAATTAATGCCACTGAAACAATTGGGAATGTAGAAACGTTAATTTCTTTCACTACTGGCTCATCAGCCTCATTTGGTAGCTCTGCTTTTGCTGTATCTACTGCTTCTCTAACATCTGTTAGGGCTTTTTCATTGTCAAAACCTGCATTAAACTTTAGTTTAATACTTGCACCATCTTGGTAAGCTTGAGATTGCATTTCATCTAAACCAGAAATAGACTTAAGCTCATTTTCTAATGGTTTTAATAATAGACTAACGCCATCTTCTGGTGAAATACCATCATAATGAACGCTCACATAAACCATAGGAATTGGAACATCAGGGTCTGATTCTTTAGAAATATCTACATAGCTAGATATACCAGCAATAAAAATTAGAATAAGTAACAACCAAACTGTTCTTGCATATTCTATAGCTTTTGTAATTAAAGTTACCATTTTTTAATTAGTCTTTCTTACTTAATTTTTTCTTTTTAACAGCTTTTTTCTTTGCTTGGTTATAAATTGAGCTGTTTTTATAATAATTGATTAGTTCTGCTACAATTACTGAAATAACTGCAGAAACTGGCAGTGCTATTAATACACCTAAAAAGCCACCTAGCTCTCCACCTGCCATTACAACAAAAATAATCCATAATGGATGTAATCCTAGTGCATCACCTACTAGTTTTGGTGATAATATTGCACTTTCAACAGTTTGACCAATAACAAACACTAAAGCAATTAGTGCAAATGGCTCAACATCTGATAGTGGAAACTGGATAAATGCCATAATAAATGCCGCTAAACCACCTAATAGCATACCAACAAATGGAATAAAGCTTAATAAACCTGTTAGCATACCAATTGCAAAACCTAGTTTTAAACCAACAAGGCTTAAACCAATACCATAAATAGCACCTAATGCTAAGCATACTAAAAATTGACCTCTGATAAAGCTTGAAAGCTTAGTGTCAATTTTAGCTAAAACTTGGCTAACATAGCTTTGCTCGTTTTGTGGAACAAGTGTATGTAAAACATCTAAAATTTTATCCCAGTCTTTTAGTAAGTAGTATAAAGCTAATGGAGTAATTAAGAAAATTGAAACTAAATCAAATACTTTCATAGTTGATAAAGCAAGTGCTTTTAACCAAGTAGATAAATACTGCACAATTTCTTGCGAGTGTGACTGTAAAGTTGTTTTTAAAGCACCAAAGTCAAAATCTGCTGGTAAAATTGGCTGAATAATTGGCTTAATTTTATCTGCAAAAATAACTTCATAATTATCTAGCAGGTTTGCTAGTTCTTTAAAGCTATCAATAGCTAAAGGAATTGCTAAAGCTACAACTGCAAAAATTGCTGCAAAAATAATAGATACAACAATTCCGCTTGTAATTCCTCTGTTTACTTTTTTTAGTTCTAACTTATCTACTAGTGGGTCTAGTAAATAAGCCAATACAGCAGCTAGTACAAACGGAGTTAAGATTCCTGAAATACTAGATAATATAAATAAAATTGCTAAAGCTGCAATTATATAAAATAATAGCCTTTCTCTTGCCATTTTATTACTCCTTTAATTAATTACTTTTCTTCTTTTTTAATTTCTACTGAGTTTTCATCAGTAAATGAAACACCAACTTTTAAGCCTTCTTTAACATCAATTTGTCCGCGAGTGATAAGGTTTAAGTCACCTTCTGCTTTTTCAATTGTAACAAATTGAGCATTGTGAGTATCTTTAACTAGCTTAGCTTCTTTAAATTCTACAACATTGTTAGCATTAACAGATCTAATACCTACTTTACCATCATCAGCAATAACCATTGCACTGTGAGGAACTTTATAAACATTAATATCTTCACCTGGAATAGAAATACTTACTGTTAAACCCTGTATAACTCTAAATTTATCAGATTGCTTTTTAACAGTTACTTCCATTTTATAAGTTTTTGTTAACTCATCTGCTTTTTGTGAAATAAATGTAACTTGACCTTCTACTGTTTTACCATTAACAAAAGTACCGTAAGCTTTTTGACCTAGTTTTACTTTACCAATTTGATTTTGTGATAAGTAACCAACTAGTAGCATTTCATCTTGAGAGATAATTTTGTATAAAACTGTATCTTCTTTAACATAATCA
Organism: Pseudomonadota bacterium; assembly: GCA_002937495.1. Classification (GTDB taxonomy): domain Bacteria; phylum Pseudomonadota; class Alphaproteobacteria; order UBA1280; family UBA12223; genus UBA12223. The sequence continues at coordinate 3,166 of PTJW01000007.1, forward strand.
CCTAATGATACATTTTTTTCTTCAATAAAGCCTGAAATTGGCGCTTTTACAAAGCTGTTCTCATAATCTCTTTTAGCATTTGTAAAGTTTGATAATGATCTTGTATATTCAGCTTGTCTATCAGCTAAATCTGTTTTTGCTTTATAAGCTTGTTGTGCTAAGTTTTGAGCAATATCTAATTTTAGCTTAGCAGATTTCATCTCTTCTTTAGCAGAATTTAAATTGTCTTTTCTGTAGTCATTTTCAAGTTCAAGCATTAAATCTGTAGACTTAACAAAGTCACCTTGAGAAAAATTAACTTTAGATACTTTACCTGAAACCTCAGCAACTAGATCAACATCGTCTGAAACTTCAGTTCTACCAACAACCTCAACCTTTGGAGTATGAACAATTGGAGAAATTGTATTTGCTAAAACTTTTACTGTACCTAGTTCAGCTTTTTTCTCTAGCTTTTCCTCTTCTTTAAAAACACCTGTTAGCATCCATAAAACTGCAAGGCCTGCAAATGCACCAGCAATTTTAACATTTTTATTTATCTGCATTTTTTATAAATTCCTTATTTATTCTTATAAAGCTTAAATACATAAACAAAACTAATTGTAAATATTAAGCCTAAGCAACCTATTATACTCAAGTATAATAATTTGTACATTATACCACTTTGCAAGCTAATATTCCATATATTAATTACAAAGTTAAATAATATTAATAAGCCTGTTTGGGCAATTATAAACATACCTATTGACTTTAATACCTTAGCAAATTTTAAAACCCTGCGATTTAAAACAATAACTAATTGAATAATAATAGTAAAATAAATAGATATTACTCCAGCCATTACTAAACCTAAATAGTCATAATATTGCATTAAAATTAAACATAGCACTAAGTTAATTGTAAAGCTAAATGCGGCAATAATTGTTGGTAATTTTGTATTACCTTGAGCATAAAAAATTACACTTACAATTTTTAAAGCCATAATTGCTGGAATTGATAGGCTCATTAAAGCTAAGGCTGCTGATGTTTTTTCTGTAGCAGTAGTATCAAATGCGCCTCTTTCAAATAAAGTATTAATAATAATTTCAGCATTTAAATACATAAAGGCTGTACAAAACGCTGCAATAATTAAAGTAATGCTAAATACACGCATAAACGCATTAGATATATCTTGTTCTTGCTTCATTTTTTGAGTTAAAGTTGGCAATAGAACTGTAGCAATAGCAGTACCAAATAAAGCTGTTGGTAACTGTACCATTCTGTCTGAGTAAAATAAGAAAGATACCGAACCTTGCTGTAAACTAGATGCTAAAAATACACTAACTAAGCTATTTAAAATAACAATACCTGAACCTAGCATTGTTGGAACAAATTTAACAAAAAGAAGTTTAACTTCTGGGCTTAAAGTTGGCTTTCTAAACTTAATTGTAAATGGCATTCTTTTAATAGTTAAATACATAACTAAAAACTGTAAAAAACCACCAAAAACAAAACCAATTGCAGGCACATATGTAATGTTTTTATCAATATTAAATAATAAATAAACTACAAATGCTACAATATAGCCAACATTAACCATTGCAGGAGCAAATGCCATAGCAGCAAACTTACCAAGTGAGTTTAAAACAGCACCCATAAATGTCATATAACTAACAAATAAAATATAAGGCATTAATATTCTTGAAACATTAACTGCTAAATTATAAACATCTTCACCCCTTTCAGCCAATGATGGAGCTAAAACATTTAAAATTTGTGGCATAAAAATTTCGCAAACAATTAAAATAGCTAAAATAGCTAGCATAAACATACTGAAAGTTTCTTCTAAAAACTTTAATGATTTACTATTAACTTGCTTATCATCACAATACTTTTTAAATAAAGGTACAAATGCTAAATTAAATGCACCTTCACCAAAAATTTGTCTAAATGTATTTGGGATTCGTAAACCAATAAATAAAATATCTGAGCTAATACCTGCACCTAAAAATCTTGCAATAAGTAAATCTCTAACAAAGCCCAAAATTCGTGAACTTAGCGTACCTATTGATACAATTGCTGATGACTTTAAAAAATTCATATATTTCTACCTAATTTTTTTATAATAATATTTATATTTATAACATATTTTAGTATATTTTACACTCATTTTTTAACATACACTAATACTTTATTTATAATAATATTTTCAAATACTTATTTTTTATATTTCCATAAAAAAAAGACCTAATTTACACTTAGGTCTTTCTTACTTTATTTTACTTCTTTTTTTAAACTATATAGATAATCTAAAGCTTGGCGTGGAGTTAAATCATCAACATCAATATCTTTAATCATAGCTTTTAATTTTTCTGCTTTTTCATCAACTTCAACAATAACTTCTGGCTCGCTTAAGTCTGCCATTGCAAATAAATCAAAACCTGATGATTCTTGCTGTACAGCCCTACCGTTTGCATCAATTAGTCTTGTACTTTCTAATGTTCCTAAAATCTTTTGAGCTCTTGTAGTTGCCATTTTTGGTAAACCTGCAATTTTAGCAACATGAATACCATATGAACCTGGGCTAGCACCTAAGCCAACTTCATGTAAAAATACAACTTCGCCATCCCACTCTTTAACCTTAACATGGTGATTTTCAATTTTATCAAAGCTATCTTCTAATACTGTAAGTTCATGATAGTGAGTTGCAAATAAACCTCTAGACTTATTCTTTTTAACTAAATGTTCAACACAACCCCAAGCAATTGATAAACCATCAAATGTAGCTGTACCACGGCCAATTTCATCTAAAATAACAAAGCTTCGCTCAGTTGCATTGTTTAGAATATTAGCAGTTTCTACCATTTCAACCATAAATGTTGATTGACCTTTTGATAAATCATCACTTGCGCCAACTCTTGTAAAGATTCTATCAACCAAACCAATTTTAGCACTTTGTGCAGGAACAAATAAACCAACATGCGCCATTAGTGTAATAATTGCGTTTTGTCTTAAGAATGTAGATTTACCAGCCATGTTAGGGCCTGTAATTAGCCATAACTTAGAATCTGAAAGCTCTGCATCATTAGGAATGAAGTTTTCAACTGTTTTTTCAATAACTGGGTGACGACCCTTTTGAATATCAAACTCTAAACCTGTAGTTAATTCTGGACGAACATAGTTTTTCTTTTCTGCTAATGTTGCTGAAGATGCAAAAACATCAAACTCTGCCAAACCTGCAGCAGCTTTCATTAATTTACCATGAATATTCATCACAGCATCTGTAATTAGTTTAAATAACTGTAGCTCTCTTTCTAATGCTAATGAACCTGAAGATGCGATTTCTCTTTCTAAGTCCATAAGTTCTTGAGTAGTAAATCTCATTGCATTAGTTGTTGTTTGCCTGTGTACATATCTTTCTGGAATTTTAGATTCGTACTGCTTAGTTACTTCAATAAAGTAACCCCAAACTTTGTTATATTTAACTTTTAGTGTTGGAATTGCTAATTCTTCAGACTCTCTAGCTTCTAAGTTTCTAAGCATTGTTAAACCATTTGTAGATAATGACTTGTACTTGTCAAAATCTGCGCAGAAACCTTGCTTAATAAAGCCACCATCTCTTGCTAGTAATGGTAAATCTTCATCTAAAATTGATTTATTTAATAATTCTGATAGTTCATCAAAACCTCTTAAGCTAGAAGCAATGTATTTAAACATTTGACCATCAAGTTGCTCAAGTTTATCTGCAAGTGGGTTAAATAGCTTACATGAGTTTTTAATAACTAGTAAATCTCTTGGAGATGCTCTATCATAAGCAATTCTTGATAATGATCTTTCAAAGTCACCAAATAGTTTTAAATCATCTGTTAAATCTTGCTTAACTAATAATTTTTTAAGAAGTTCTTCAACTGCATCAAGCCTATGGTTAATTAATGTTAAGTCTTGTAATGGAGTTGCTAAAAATTCTTGTAATTTTCTGTTACCAAATGGAGTTAAAGTATGGTTAATAGCATCAAATAATGAGCCTCTAACTTCACCTCTTGTTGTTTTCATAATTTCTAAGTTAGCACGAGATTGCGCATCAATATGTAAAATAGAATTATTTTTTAACTCTGTTGGACGAGATAAACCTTCAACATCTCTCATTTGAGTTTCGTAAATATATTGTAATAAAGTACCGCAAGCAATAATTTCGCCTTTATTTGCAATACCAAAACCTTGTAAAGTATCTACCTTATAAGTTTTTTTAATTAAATCTTCACATCTAGGGAAATTAAAGTAGTCGTTATACTTTTCTGTAAATTTGTTATAGTCAATTTCAGGAAAATCTACTATTAATTTTTCGGCTAATGTTTCAGATAAAACAATTTCGCTTGGTGCAATACGGCTAATTTCTGCTGAGATATCATTATATTCAACTTTAGAGTAGTTAAATGAACCTGCAGAAATATCTAACCATGCAAGATAATAATCTACACCGTTTTTTGTAATAGATAAAATATAGTTATTTTCAGTTGGTGATAGCATGCTTTCTTCAGTTAAAGTACCTGCTGTAAATAGTCTTACAACATCACGCTTAACAAGTGCAGATGATCCTCTTTCTTTTTTAGCTTGCTCTGGGCTTTCAATTTGCTCACATAGTGCTACCTTAAAGCCATTACGCACTAACTTTGCAATGTAACCTTCTGCAGCATGAAATGGCACACCACACATTGGTACACCTTCAACATCTTTTGATGATCTTCTTTGAGTAAGTGTAATACCTAAAATAGATGACGCTGTTTTAGCATCATCATTAAATAACTCATAAAAATCACCCATTCTATAAAATAGTAAAAACTTTGGATATTTGCCTTTAAGTTCTAAGTACTGCCTCATCATCGGCGTTACTTTTGCAGTCATAACTACCCCTTCTATATCTTTTATGTTTTATAATTTTTAAGCTTGTTTTGCTAAGTTTTGCTCAATTATATTTTCATACTTAATTGGTTGAATCATTTTACCCATGATAATTTCATCAATATATTCATCATCAGCAATCTTAACACCATTTTTTAAAGTTCCCTCAACTTCAAAACCATGTTTTAAGTAAAAGTTTAGGGCTTTGTCATTATTAGCAAAAACAGAAAGCTGTAATCTTTCGATACCTTCTTTTCTTGCCCAAAAGTCTGCAATTTCCATCATTTTTTTGCCTACGCCAATGCTTTGGAATTGCTTTAATACGCCAATGTATAACTCGGCCTTATGGCGGTTTCTTTCAGTTTGGCCAACTTGTATGTGTATATGCGCGTAGATTTCTTTAGTAATTAAGTCTTTTAAAATAAATAAGCCACTATGTTGAGATTTTAAAGATTCTAAAATAAAAGCCTTAACCTTGTCTGTACCTAGTCTTTCACACTCTGTAGAGTTTCTAAAATAAATGTCATTTTCTCCATGCAGAACTGTTTGATACAAATGAAACATATTTGCATCTTCTGGGCTTGCATGTACAAAGACAAATTGTTCTTTAGTTGACATTTAAGATCCTTCTTTTTGTAACTAAATTTAAGACTATAACTATCTTAGTATTTTAGCACCTAACAACGGTATATAGCAAGTATTAATTTTATTCATCATCAAATAAAATTTTGCTTGCCTCGTTTTCTAAATCTTCAAATTGATTTGATTTTATACAGTAAAAAAATATTCCTAAGAATACTAACCCTAAAAACAAAGCAATTGGAATAAGAAATATTAAAATATTCATAACTATTAACTCACTTATTTTCTAACTGTATTTATAATAACACAAATTGATGAGCTTGACATTAATAAAGCTGCAAAAAATGGATTTACAAAACCTACTACTGCAAACGGAATAGCTAATACATTATAAGCTAATGAAATAACTAAGTTTTGCTTAATTCGCTTTTTATTGTCTAATGTTTGGCTATAAAAACTTTGTAAATTTGCAAAGTCATTATTTTGCATAATAACATCTGCGCTTGTTTGAGCAATCTCGTTAGCTTTAGCAAAACTAACTGAAATATCTGCAACTGCTAAACTTGCAGCATCATTAATACCATCACCTACATATAACACCTTGCTTTTAGCTTTAAGATGTTTTAATTGTTTAACCTTATCAATAGGCTTACACTCTGCAAAATATTGTAAGTTTAATTTATCTGCAATTAGTTTTACCTTATCTTGTTTATCACCAGATATAATAACTTGATTAATAGATTTATTTGCTAAATGCTTAACGCAACTATCTACATTATTATTTAAGATTTGCTCAACTGATAACTCATAACAAACATCACCAGACTTAAACACTAAGTTTGACTTACCCTTAGACTTTGTAAATTTAGCAGAACCAAGCATATAGTCTTTACCATAATAAGTACCTGAAACCCCAGCACCTGCTTTTTCTTTATAATTTTTAAGTTCAACATCTTCAACTTCATCTAATTGAGCATATATTTTTTTAGATAAAATATGTTTTGATCTTACAGTTAGTGCTTTAAGTGCTTTTAATTCTCTTGCTCTTAAGTCTTCTGGTAATTTTAATGATACATCTACCAAAGTACCTGTTTTATCATAAGCAATGTTTTTTACCTCATCTAAATATTCTAAAACTGATGAGTTTTTAACTAAAATACCTCTTTGATATAACCTTGATAATAAGGCTGTATTTGCAACAGGAATTGCTAACGCTAATGCACATGGGCAAGTAATAATTAATACAGCAATTGCCCTTGTAATAGACTCTTGCAATGAAATATCAAACATATAAAATGAAATTAAAAATGTAAGCAATGCTAAAACATGAACAACAGGAACATACATTTTTGAAATTCGCTCTGCTAAGTTTTGCAAGTTACCTTTTACATTTTTTGAATTATTAATAATATTTACAATTTGCGATAAGCTATTATCTTTAAAATCATTTGTTGCTTTTAATTTAACAGCATTTGACATTAATATAGAGCCTGCAAAAACTTCATTTTTTGCCTTTAATTCTACAATATCAGATTCACCAGTTACTGAAGAAACATCAAAGCTTGCATCTTCTAAAATAATAGCATCAGTTGCTAGCTTTTCGCCTTTTTGCAGTAAAATAATATCTCCAGATTTTAAATCTTTTGATAAAATATCTTCACTTTTACCATTTTTTAAAATAGTAGATTGCTTAATATCACTTAAAATAATATTTTCAGTTAAAAGAGTGATTTTTTCTTTTGTTTTAAATTCTAAAAATCGACCTACCAGTAAAAAGAAAATTAACATTAAGCATGATTCAAAGTAAATTTCTGCTGAGCCTATAAATGTATGATATGTACTGTAAACAAAGCTTAAAATAATAGCTACAGAGATTGCAACATCCATATTTGTTGCTTTATTTTTTAATGCTGAAAAAGCAGATTTAAAAAACTCACTACCTGAGTATAAAATAGCCGGAATTGATAAAATAAAAGACATTACTTTAAATAACTGCTCAACATCTTCGCTTAAATCATAACCAAACCACATACTTACTGAAAATAGCATAATATTCATAGCAAAAAAGGCAGCTACAGCCATTTTTTTAAGAAGATCTTTCTTTTTATCTTCTTGCATTTTTTGTACTAGTGATTCACTAAATGGAAATACTTTATAACCTAAGCAGTATATTCTAAAAATAATATCTTGAACATTAAGCTTGCTATTAAATGTAATATTTATTTTTTTATTAAATAAACTAATATTAACAGACTTTACACCATCTATTTTTAGCACTGCATTTTCAATAAGCCAACAGCATGCTGCACACTCAATACCTTCAGCAACTAAATTAACTGAAGATGTATCATCATTATTATCAATAATAAAGTTATCTTTAATAATAGGAATAAACTCTAAATCTACTTTGCTATTTGTAATATCTGAAGGTCTGTACTTATAAAAGCTATCTAAGTTTAGCTCTTTAACTAAATGATAAGCATTTTTGCAGCCATCGCAGCAAAATTCTTCGTTTATATTTGGATTTTTTTGTTTACAATGTTTACAAAATGCAGCCATTAACGCACATCTACCCTATTGGCAAATTCTACTTGTTTACCATCAAGTGTTGAAAGCTTGTATGTAATATTCCAAACACCTAGCTGGTTGTCTTTAAAATCCACAACTGCGGCATAACCTTTTTTAGCATAAAGGCTTACTTTGAAGTCCTGTCCTTCGTTTGTAGGTCTCCAAAAATCAAGCACTACATTTTTAGGCATTTTATATTCTTTATTTTTATGTGATAGAACTAACTCAATATTTAAAGTTTGTTTATTTAAATCTAAAGCTAAATCTTGGTATAAACCTTCTTCTAAAATTTGTTTTTTAGCTGCTAATGTTTGGTTGTAGTCAATACCTTGTTGGTAGCTTTTTTTTGCTACAACACCATTAAATGTAGTTGATGCTTGAGTAATCATATAAGCATTCATCATAAAAATTACACCAAAAAAACTACAAATCCATAAGATTACTAGTTTTCTTGATTTTGCTTCTCTTTGTTTTAAATTCATATTATTAAACTCCTACAGTTAAGGGTGAGTAAATTTAGTTTTTTCTACTTCATTAATATCTTTAGTATTAAAGATAAAGTTTACATTTTGGTAGTTACTTTTTTTAGCATAGCTTGAACTATCAATAAATACTTTAAACCTGTTAACTTTATTTCTCTTTAGTTTTAATCTTGAAGAGTATTCATCTAAAGGCTGAACTTTATAGTCTGGAGAAATCGTGATTTTTGCATCTTCCATACCTTTAATAGTCAATTTAACAGAATCAATATCGTAACTCTTATTAACAACTTTTAGCTCATAGATATTTCTAATATCACCATTAGATAGCTGAACATACATTGGTGACCTACTTGGACTAACTGAAAGTTCTAAAACTTGTTTTTTAAATAGTAAACCAAATAATAGTAATGAACCTAAAACTGTTACAATAGTTGCATAAATAATTGTTCGTGGTCTAATAATTTTTGACATAGCCTGCTTGCCTTTTGCTGCAAGTGTCATATTTCGTAAAGTATCGTATTTAATTAAATCAATAGGTCTAGATAATTTTAGCATAATATCATTACAAGCATCTACACATAAACCACAGTTAATACATTGATACTGCTGTCCTTCTCTAATATCAATACCTACAGGGCAAACAGCAACACAACGGTGACAGTCAACACAATCACCAATATTTTCGTCATGCGATTTACCACGAGGCTCACCCCTATTATCATCATAAGTAACAACTAATGAGTCTTCATCCATCATTGCGCCTTGAAACCTCGAATATGGGCATGCATAAATACAAATATACTCTCTTGCAAAGCCTGCAAAACAGTATGTAGTTGCAGTTAAAAATAGTGTCCAAAAATATATTGTTAAACTAGCCTGTAGAGTTAAAATATCTACAAGTGTTTCTGTTGCACTATTAAAATAAAATGTTACAGTTGCTCCTGTTGCAAAACTAACTAAAAACCATAATGTATGCTTTAGTATTTTTTTAGGTAAAACTTTTTTAGTAAATATTGTTTTATCTTGCTTAATTCTTTTTAAGTAAGATCCTTCTATAAAGTTTTCAATCTTAAAAAATAAGTCTGAAAATACAGTTTGTGGGCATGCATAGCCACACCAAACTCTACCAAATAAAGATGTAATAAAAAATAAAAATATTGCTGCAAATACTAGTAAGAAGATAAAGTAGTATGCTTCTTGTGGCCAAACCTCAATATTAAAGAAAAAGTATTTTCTTAAGGTTAAGTCAATCATAACTGCTTGGTCTGGTAAATTACCAGGACGCTCGTATGGAATAAATGGTAATATAAAAAATACCGTTAATAAAACATATGCAATTTTATCTTTTAATTTTCTAAAAAAACCTTTTACGCTTGCTTGGTAAATTTTTGTTCTTTTCTCAAAAACTATTTCTCCGCCTTCATAGTCTTCAATTTCAACTTTTACATCTTTAGTCATAATTTAATTTAACCTATCACTATATTTTGTTGATAAAGCATTATAGTCCCTTTTTTTTAATGCTTCCCTAAAGTCCACCTCTTTGTTGTAATCATTTACAAAATCTAACACTGAATTATCAATATCAATAACCTTTTGCCATACGTCTAAAAGCTGGTTATCTTTTTTAGTAACTTTAATATCATCACCTGCTAGTTTTAGTAAAAATTCTACTTTGTACTCTAAGTCAACCTTAGATAGTTCGTTAATATATAAATCTTTAACTTGTCTTAATTTTTCTACATTTTCAGTTAATGCATAAGCAACCATTAAGTATGATAAGTTAACAATTGCGCGCTCATCAAGCACAACTTTTTTACCTAAAAATATACTTTCTAAAGTCGAAATAATCTTTTTATAATTATTTTTATTCCAATAAATATCAGCTAAAATATAACTTGATTCAATATTATTTTCTAATGTATTTAAAAGTTCAATAGCATCATTATCTTTACCCATAGTTAATAAAATATTAGCTTTAATTAATTTACCTTCAGGAGTATAGTTTTTATCTAAAGTTTCTTTTTGAGTTAATACTAATGTTTTAAATGCATTTTTCACTTGCCCATCATTTAAGTATAATTTAGATAGTTTTTCACCTAATATCTGTGCAATATCTGCATCTTTTGTTTTATAATTTAACTGAATAGTTAATAACTTAATTGCATTATTATTTAACCCTAAAGCCATTAATTCATCTACAATATTTGAAATAATTTGATTTCCCTCATACTCACTAGGAGTTAACTCAATAAAGTCATAAAATAGTGCTAAACGCTCTACTAAACCAAGGTTAGAGTTTGTTTTTTGCTTTTTAGCAAATAAGTTATAGAAGATATTAAATAAAGTTTCTGTTGCATACTTAGCAGATTCAGTCTGTGGAAAATAAATACTAATATATTTATATAATTCCATCGCTTCTTTTAAGTAGTCTTCTTGTAAATATAACGATGCTAAAAGCTTAGAAGCTGAAAGCTCTGTTTCATTTGATCTATAATCAAATCTTAAATCTTCTAAAGCTGCAATAATTTGCATTTTATCTACATTTTTATCATAAAGCTCTAGGTTTAAAAATTCTAAACGAGCTTTAAATCTATAATCTAAGTTTTCAGAAAATAGCAGTTCTTTAAATTTCTTTAAAGCTAAGTCAGATTCATTTTGATACAAATAAGCAATACCTAAGTTATACTTAATTTCAGGCAATAAGTATTCATTTGCTCTTTCTTCTAATTTTTTAAGCATACCAATAGCCATATCATAATTATCTAAACCAGTTAAAGCTTTTGAATAAGCAAGTTTTAGCTCATCTTCTAAGTTTTGAGGATATGTTGACACTCTTTTAAAGTTAGATTTAAACAAACCTAAAGCTGTCTCATACTTACCTTCATAAGCTAAGCAATAAGCCTTCCATAAACGAATATCTTGAGTATAAACACTACCATCAATTTCTGGCAAATTAATAATTTTCGAACATCTGTTCATTTTAGCATTTGCTAAAGTATATAATGCTAAAGCTTTATTATTTTTAGGAAATTCTCCTGAAATATCCAACCTCATTAAAGTTGTTAAGTCTAGTATCTCTGGATAGTACTTTGAGAACGCAGCAATCTGCATTCTCTTAATTGTAATTTTTTCTTTTTGATATAAACTTGTGTTTTTAATAGAGCTCAAACGAAGTTTTTCCTTTTGAAACTTAATCTTCTTTAGTTCAAACTCTGGAACTAACACATCTACATCTTCTTTTTCAATGTCTTTAAATTCTTTATCAGCGTTTTTTTCCATTTCAAACAAGCCATCATCTTCTCCTGACTGATCAATAACGGAACCTTCTATAATAACTGCAGACTCTACCTTTTTAGGATTTGTAGTTATTTCTTTACCAACTAAAAAGTCTACATTTGCTGCCTTGTCAATAGCATCATTAATTCTTTTAATAACATCATCATAGTTACCTTCAGACTTAAAGCTTTCAATTTGTCTATTAAAAATAGAGTAGTCTCTAAGTTGTCTTTCTAGTAAAGCAATACCGTTTTGTCTTAAAAATTCATTTAGTGAATGGTTTGTATAACTAGCTGCAGCTTTAGCAAAAAAGTTATCTTCTACATCTGATAATTCAATTTGCTCTTCATCTGTAATTCTAACAAACTCGCCTTTTTGAGAAATGATTACCGCACCAGATGCTGCTGGTAAAAATAGTAAATCTTCATAAATTTCTTTAGTTGGATAGTTTAAACGAGAGTCTGAGCTAATCGCCACAATATATTTTTCACCAGTTTTAAAGCTATATGCATAATCTAACATATATGTAGAATCTAAAAATAGTTCTTTAATTGCTGGATTTTCTTCGTGTGTTTTAACTCTAAACTTAATTCTATCTGGTGTTTTTTCTGGCTTTGCTAATGGATCTAAAATAATAGAAACTGTTCTATTCTCATAGTTTCTATCAAATTTAATAATAGGTGCTTTTTCTGCAAATCTAAAACGGTAACCTTCACCATTTTGTAACATTAGTTTTTCAACCTCTTTAACACCAAATTTTGATAAAACCTGCATATCAAAGTTAGGGTTAAGCTTTTTCTTAGAAAAAACAACCCATACATCATTAAACCTAGTAAATACTGCGTTTTTGATATTTTCTTTTGTTGTAAATAATAAAGTATTGTCTTTTGTTGAAACTTCAACAAAACTCTTTTCAGCTGAATTTGCATTTAATGATACAAAAGCTAAAACAACAACTAATAATACTTTTAATTTACTTAATTTTAACATACTACTTTGCACTTCTAATTATAAACTCTAATTTAACAGTTTGACTTTCAAGTTCTGCAGGTAACATAATGTCTTTCATTTCATCATATTCTGCTGAACCAAAACCAAATACTTTAATTGCTTTATCTGCGCCTTTTCTTAAAATAAAATCTCTTACAGCTAATGATCTAAGCATACTTTTTTGAATACTTAAACCTTGCTCATCATGTGCTGTGTAACTTGCAATTTCAAGGCTATCATCAATATACTGAATTGTTTCAGTAAGGAAAGTTAAAACCTTCTCTCCTCTTTTTGTAATTTCTTGCGAGTCTCTAACAAACATCTGGCTTGCAGGGATATGTACATGTAAAGAATTATCAGTTTCTGAACGAGAGAACCTAACTAAATCTAATAAACCTTCTTTTTCAAACTTAGTCATTAAAATAGATTGAATATATTCCATACCGTCAGAATTAAGGATTTTTTCAGCCTCAACACCAGAGTCACTATTGGGAGTAACTTCTTTAAATTTTTGGCTATAGTTTAAAGCTCCTGCAAAAGATCCGCTAATTTTTTTCCAAATGCTTTCATCTACTGATTTCATTGAATACAACAGAACAAAAAAGCAAATTAGTAAACTAACTAAATCTGCGAAAGTCAGCATCCATGCTGGCGGTTCACCGCTCTCTTCAGCTTCTATTTCAATATCTTCTTCATACATTGTTTTTATTCCTTAAAAATATTCTACAAGTGATTGCTAAATTATATCACACTTTTTTAATAAATTCTAGCTTAACACTAAAGTTTTAAGCCTTTATTATTTAATATTTTTATAATAAAAAAAACAAGCTTATTTGAAGCCTGTTTTTTATTTACCTTGGATAAAGTCTTTATAACTATTAATTGCCTTTTGGTAATCTTTAATTTCAACATTAATATAAATATTTACTATATCCCTTTCACCTAAATTAGCTGATGCAGACAATGACTCTAAATTAGCTTTTTCTTTACGAATAATATTTGTAATATCGCTTGATCTTAAAGATGCTCGTTTTAAGTTTTTAGTATCTAAACCAGGGTTATCAAAGGTTTTGTCAACTTCAACATTAACCTCTGTTCTTAACTCAGCACCTTCTGAAACATTATTTATAATTCTTACTAAGTCAAACATAAATGAATAAACCATTGGGTTTACTGTAATTTCTCGACCATCAAAAAACTCATTTGTAGCAACTGAAATTTTTAATCGACCAGCTCTAACTGAAACATCATACTCTTCAGCAGGAAAATAGCTAGATACAACACCTGAAACTTTCATAGCAATACCTGCATAAAACTCTTCAACAGTAATGTTAATTTGCTCTTCGTTTTCTTCAAGCTCGCCTGATGTAAAACCAAAAGCAGTCTTTAAACTATTACTTGCCTTTTCATAATTTGTTTCGCTAGATTCTGAAATAGCATTAAGCAGAATAAAAAAAGCAAGGATGATCAGGTATAAACCGATCATCAAAACTACTGTACCGCCACCGCCTCCAGCTAATTTTTTTCTTGCTTTCAAATCATTCATTATTAAATATTTAAGCTACCTTTTCTGTGAATATCTCTCATTAAGTAAGGAATATCTAAAATCATGTGTACACTACCATCACCAGTAATTGTAGCACCTGAAATTGCAGGGTTATAATCAAACATTTCAGTAATAGATTTAACAACAGCCTCTTCTTGACCAATTAAACCATCAATTACAACACCAACAACCATATTAGCATCTCTTACAATGATAATATAACCTTCTGACTGGCTATTTCTACCTTCTGCAACTGATTTAGCTAATGCTGAACCTTGTGCAACACCATGAGCAGCAATAATTTCTTCTAAATCGCCAGTTTTAATGTCAACGCCTGCATTTTTAGTTAATTTATTTAGGTAGAATAATGGAATTACCTCACCTCTAAGTTCAATAACATCAGAACCGTTAACATCATGCACCATTTCGCCTTCATAGTTAATAACTTCTGAAATTGCACCAATTGGAATTGCAAAACCTTCACAGCCTGCTCTAACTATAAGAGCCTGTACAATAGCTAGTGTTAATGGAACATAAATTGAAATTGTAGTACCTTTACCAAGCTCAGATTCAATATCAATAGAGCCTTTAATTGCTGTAATTTTTGAGTTTACAACATCCATACCAACTCCACGACCTGATACATCACTAATTACTTCAGCTGTTGAGAAACCTGCCTCTAGAACTAATCTGTAAGCATCTTTATTTGACATATTAGCTGCCATATTTTCATCAATAAGGCCTCTTTCTACAGCTTTAGCTTTAAGCTTTTCAGCATCCATACCTTTACCATCTTCAGCTACCTGAATAACAATATTGTTACCCTCATAGAAAGCTCTAACAATTAAAGTACCTTCTGCTTCTTTACCAACTTTAACACGATCTTCTTTTGATTCAATACCATGGTCTAAAGCGTTTCTAATTAAGTGAACCATTGGATCTGATAGCTCTTCTACAAGAGTCTTATCAACCTCTGTCATTTCACCTTCAATAATTAAGTTTACTTCTCTATCTAGTTTTGATTTAAGCTCTCTAACCTGACGAGGGATTTTATCAAATACCTTTTTAATAGGTTGCATACGAGTATGTAGAACCGATTTTTGTAAATCTTTTGTAACTCTAGATAATAAATCTAGGTTAGACTGTACTAAACCAATATTTTCAAGCTTATTTAAAGCCTCTTGACTTTCAGGAGCTTTAAGTTGTCTAACTAGTGAGTTTCTTGCTAATACAAGCTCACCAACTAGGTTCATAACTTGGTCTAAACGACCTGTTTCAACCCTAATAGTAGTTTCAGCAGTTTCATTTTTGCGTCTAGGTGTTTTGCGCCTTTCTTCAGTACCTTGACGTCTATCACCACCTCTTCTATTTAGTTTTTCAGGTGTAGCTTCAATAGTTTCAGTTTCAGCAACTTGCTTTGAACCTTCAACTTCTACTGCTGGACCTGTTAAACGAGGATCGCTATTAATTTCATCAATTAAATCTTTGTTAATTGCAACGTCTGCAGCTGGCTCTTCTTCAACCTCTACTGCAGGACCTGTTAAACGAGGGTCGTTATTAATCTCATCGATTAAATCTTTATTAATTGCTA
>PTJW01000070.1 GCA_002937495.1 Pseudomonadota bacterium
AAAAAATAGTATGTACATATCTATATAGCAAATATTTTTTTGAAAGTAAAGGCTTTTTGTTTATTTTCTTTCATTTTTATTGATAATTCTTTATAATGATTATAAATAATTAGTAAATACAAAAAATAAAAGGGTACTAACATGGCACTTATTGAAAAAATTGAAATTAACGCCTTAAAAGAGGCTTTTAAAAATCCATTATTGTATGTTGGCTTTATTATTTTTGCAGGTATTGCATATTCTGTTAATACAATTATCAACTTCCCTATATTATTAGCTATTGCTTTTGTATTCTCACTAATTTTAGTTATTGACTTTAAACATTATATTATTCCAGATACTACTCAGGTGGCATTATTTATTTTAGCAAACTTACTAGTTTATACATCAGTAGATAGATTTTGGGTTGAAAGTTATATTGGCTTTGCCTTGGCTTTGTTTGTATTTGGTGGTATTTATGTTGTATTTGAATACTTACTTAAAAAGCCAGCTATTGGTTTAGGTGATGTTAAGCTACTTGCAAATGTTGGTTTATTATTAGGTGCTTTATCATTTAATGTATTTTTATGGATTTTAACTATTACAGCAGGTTCTTTTGTTATTATTAAAAAACTTAGAAAGTCTGAAAATAAAATGATTCCATACGGACCATTTATTGTTGTTTCAGCTTGGATTTGTTTATTATACTTTTTCCCATTAAATGAAATCTACTTAGATATTTTAAAAATGATATAGGAGTTTAACTATGAGAGTTTTTTATGTTATTTTAGCAAACCTTGCACTGCCATTTTTATTATTTTATTTAAGAGTTGCTTTGTATAAGGCATATTATATTTTAGTTTTAAAAAATAAAGAAAAGCAAGCTCCTAAGCTTGATAAATCAATGGCAGTTAAGTTATTAATTGCAGGTGTTTTATTGCTTGGCTCTATTTTAGTTTATACAAGGTTAAATGTTCAGCAAGAGCCTAGGGGTGACTATAACCAGGTTAATCAATATAATTTTAGATAAATGAAACATTTAGATATATTACAAAAATTAAATGAAATTTATAACGCTAACTTTTATTTTGTTGGCGGTTTTGTGCGTGATATGCTAAGTGGTATTTATTCTGATGATTATGATATAGCAACAGATATTTTACCAGATGATATTTTAAAAATATCAGAGCAAAAAGGTATAACAGCGATACCTACAGGTATTAAGCATGGAACAGTTACTGTTCTTTTAGATGGTAAAAATTTAGAAATTACAACATTTAGAGAAGATTTTGAAAATAACGGTCGTCATGCAGCTGTTAAATTTACTAAGTATATTAAGCAAGACTCATTTAGGCGAGACTTTACAATTAACGCAATTTATCAAGATTCCACAGGTAAAATTTATGACTTTCATGATGGTCAGAATGACTTGAAAAAAGGCAGGGTTAAATTTATTGGTAAGCCTGAAGAGCGAATTAATGAGGATTATCTTAGAGTGTTAAGATTCTTTAGGTTTTTTGCAGATTTTGATAAAACTGGAATTTCAGTTAGAGAAAAAGACTTGCTAGATGCTATGTATAATCATGCAGATAAAGTTTCATTATTATCAGCAGATAGGATAACTCAAGAATTTATTAAACTTTCTAAAAGCGAAAATTATGCAAAGGGTTTTGCTTGCTTAGTTAGTTTTGATAATTTGGCAAAATTATTTAGCTTTGATAGTAGAACTGTAAACTCAAAAGACTTATCAGTTACTAAAAACTTAGATCCATTTGTTAAGTTAGCATTGTTATATAGAAATAATTTAACAGAATTTTTAGCAAATAGGCATTTTAATTTTTCTAATAATCAGAAAAAACTAATAAAGAGTATTTTAAAAGCTAATATACATAATTTAACTGAAGATAATGCAAAAATTTTAGCAGTTAAATTTGGTGTTGATATTGTTAGTTTTGTTTCTATAGCAAACTACTTATCAGGAAGTTTAATTAAATTAGAGCTTGATGAAATACAAGATATTTTAAATTCAGATTTGCCAAAATTTGAAGTTACAGGGGCAGATTTAATTGCTTTAGGATTTGTTGCAGATAAAACATTAGGTTTAAATCTTGCTGCAATTAAGCAATACTGGTTAGATAATAATTTCATAAATAAAGAAAAATGCTTGCAATTTGCTAGAAGTTTACAAGAATCTAGTTTATAATACTTGCAGTTTAGCAGATAAAAATAATGATAAAGAGATATTTTGCTTATGAAACATGTAATTACAAATTCTATTTGTTGCGATATTATTCTACCCTTAACAGATCATAAAAGGTTTATTTATCTTCTTGATAATGCGTCAGCTACTCCGCAGTGGCTAAGGCATAGCTTTGTAGTTGTTATTGCAGGTTTAACAAGCCAAGAAGAGCAAGAGATGCAAGATTGGTATTATGATATTAGGGTAAAAAAAGCACTTCCAAATGTAACATTTATTAAAGGAAAAGAAGAAATTTTTAATAATGTAACAGCTTTATATCAGGCTGGTTTAGTTGCTTGCGATAATCCATTTGTTTATATGCAAGATGAAAAAGACGAGCTGCCAATTAATATTGATAAAACAATTAACTTCTTATATAAAAATACAGATGTTGATATGGCTGTTGCTCAGTGTGAAACATTTATTGATAGGCATACTCCAATTGAAAAATTTCCAGCTAGTAACTTAGATAATGAGTTTTTATATGATTGCGAAGAAGCAACTAAACTTTTCCCAAGTTATTTACATCCACTATCATCAGTAATTAGAAAATCAGTATTTAATAAAGTGCCATATTTTGATATGGATAAAAACTTTAATGAGTTTGCTTATTATTACTTTATGTTAAGGGTAATTACAAATCCTAATATTAAAATTGAATACTTACCTTATACTATTAAGGTTTCAAATAGAAGTAAGGAGCATGCGATTCTTATTGGTCCTAAATTAAGAAATAGATTGATTCATGATATTAAATTATGGGTTGGTGAGTTTGTTGATAGTCAGTATAGAAATTTCCAGCTTGAAGTTTTAGATTTGCTTGAAAAAGGTGAAATTACAACATTTAAAGAAATTGATGCTCGAATTGAAGAGCATTTAGACTTTTCAAAAAAATAAAATATAATTATATTAAAAAAATAAACCTAGCTTTTTAGCTGGGTTTTTTATTTTATTAAATACTTTACATTAACATAAATATAATAAAGCTATAAATTTTGATGATTTGCTTTTATGTTAAAGTGCTTAATTTTTAGCTATTTATATGAATGATAGGGATGTTTAAAGCAAAAAAATAAAGCCTAGTTATAAACTAGGCTTTTAATGGCGGGAATGACGGGACTTGAACCCGCGACCTTCGGCGTGACAGGCCGACACTCTAACCAAAACTGAGCTACATCCCCAACAATGGTGGACGATGAGAGACTTGAACTCCCGACCTACTGGGTGTAAACCAGTTGCTCTACCAACTGAGCTAATCGTCCGATCCGGTATCTTGCGTTCTTGCGTTCGCTTGATGATTAGAGTTATAAAGTATCTGGAGATTAAAGTCAAGCAAAAAAATACAAAAAAATACAAAAAAAATAAAAATAAATTCTAAGGTGTTGAAAAATAGGAAAAATAAAAATGTAAAAAAATAGAATAAATTATAAATAAGACTTTATGGGTATTTTATTACTACTTTTTTATAATATCTCTTATTTGTGTTAGATGTTACTTGAAATAACTTTTGATAATGATTATATATAAAGTGAAACCAACCGAGAGGGCTAGTCTAGTATTCTTGGTGCTAGCTTTTTTCTCTTAATCTTAATATCTTTTTCAGATTTTATAGGAGGTCACATGAAAGTGACTAAACTAATTGTAGCTATGACAGCTATCCTTTCATTCTCGTCTGCAGCAACTGTAGTAGAGACAAATCAACCTCAAGCAAAGCCAGCGGCAAAAGTTGCAAGCATGTCAACTAAGCCTGATAGTCGTAACTATGTGTCAATGTATCTCGAACAGAAAAATATCGGTTTCGAATACGACGCTAAAGATAACTACGGCGGTGGCAATGTTGTTGACTACTCTCAAGACTCTGACGCTGATGTGACCATTTTGGGCGGCTCGTGGACTTCTCGTCAAGACGATTGGCTCTTCAACCTTTGGGGGGAGGTCTCAGTCTCTGGTGATTATGAAACAAAGTCTGCTCAAACAGGTTCGGTGTGTGGTGGTAAGTGTAAATCTACTGATTCAGACTACTGGTCGATTGGTGGTGATGTGCTTTATCATATCGATACTAATCTTGATGGCAAGTTCTATGCTGGTGGTTCAGTTAAGTACTATGAGTATGATACTGGTAGCTACAAAGCAAACGATGTAAACAATCAAGACAAGTTTGACTTTACTTCAATTGCTGGTATGGGTATGTATGTTGTTACCTACGATCGCTGGGTTTTTGATGTAAACGCAGAAGCAGGTGTTGGTTTGGCAAACTTCACAACAAGTGGTGTAGACCCTGTTGTTGCAGTTACTGAAAACCGCGAAATTGATTCAACTTTGCTGTTCTTTGGTGCTGAAGCTGGTGCAACTTACATCATCGGTGACTGGATGTCTGTTCGTGGTTATGTAGGCTTTACCGAGTCTACTGACTTATCTGCAGACTGTTCGCGCAGTGTGTCATTCATCTCTGGTGCTAGTTGTTCAGCAGAAAGCGTGTCGTTCGACGATTATCATGTAGGTGTTAACTTTATGGTTAATACAAATGTGGTTGATCGTCTGTAATGTGATCTAACTAAACGAAAAAGAGGCTCAAATATGAGCCTCTTTTTATTTGTTTAATATAGATTCTTGAATTAGTTGTAAATAAATCTTATATTGTTTATGCACATTAACGGTTTTTTTTTGCTCACGAGGTGATTTATGAAGAAATTAATTTCTTTAATTGCAGTGTTTGCTACATTCTTTAGTGTAAATGCCAGCGCAGATATAGAGTTGGGTTACAAATTCTTAAACATGGATACAGAGGCGTTTTATCGTATTGGAAATGACGGCGTTAAGTCAAATTATGAATCTGACTTGCATGTAGTTGAGTTTGACTACGAGCATCCGGTGGGTAAGTTT
>PTJW01000071.1 GCA_002937495.1 Pseudomonadota bacterium
TCTGAAATTGCAACAGATATTCATTCAGCAATTGAAAAAGTTAGACTATCAATAAAGCAAAATAAAAACATACATAGTTTTCAATTTCATCAACAAAACTGGTTTGGATTTAAACTAGAAGATGAAGTTATGATATTTCAAGCTGCAGCTAATAACTTAGCCTGGAGTAAGTTTGATGGTATTTTTAAAAATGCAACAGGCTTTTTAAACACTCCAAATGGTAAATTATATGCAGCTGTAAATAATAAGCTTTATTATTATGATACAAATAGTTTTGCTGATGATGATATGCCAATACAAACAGTTTGGACAACCGCATGGTTTGAACCAAACAAATCACGAGCTTGGGCTAATAAATATACTGAAATTATTTTAGAGCCTTCAGCCTTAAAAACAGCAAATCTTCAAAGGTATAAAAACTACAATTCTGCTTCTTACATTCTAAAAGAAGTTAACTTAAAATCATTACCAGATTATTTTGATACTGCTTATTGGGATAGTGCCAACTTTGATGTTGATAATAAAAAGAAAGCAATTGTTAGAGATAAGTTTGTAGCTAATAATTTAAGTTTTTCATTACAAACTAATGATAAGCATGGTCCTTTAACAATTTATGCAGTTCGGTTTTATGGATCAAAAGAAAAATAGGAGTTAAAGAATGAAACTTTCAATAAAAAAGGTAAAACAAGAACATTTCAATAGTGTTTATGAACTATTAAAGCAAGAGGACTTTCCTTATTTACCTGTAGATAAACAAACTGCATTTAATGAACTTAATCAATCTGATAATTTTATTTATGCAGGTTTTTTAGAAGATAACTTAGTTTTATTCTTATGTTTTTCTATTCGTAATCATAAACTTTATTTTGATATTGCTTGTTCAAAAAAATATCAAAGAAAATGGGCAAATAAAAAAATATTAAAGTTTATTTTTGAAACAGCATTTATAGATTTAAACTTTCAAGAATTTTATGTTGAAAGCTTTACGCATAAAGCAAGAAATGTTGTAGAAAAATTTGGTTTTAAAAAAGTAGATAGCTGCTTTTATGTTTTAAATAAAAACAGCAAAGTAGTAAATAAGTACCTTCAAATAGAGGATAAAATAAATGAAACAACAATCAAAAAATAAACAGTTGCAGATTCTTGAAAAGGTAAAATCTTATTATCAAGAATCTAAAAACTCGAGTATTTATCAAAATTGGTTGGCTAATGCAAAACAAGCTTGGAACTTTTATGACGGTGAGCAATGGACTGAAAGTGAAAAACTAGCTTTAGAAAAATCTGCACAGGCACCAATTGTTATAAATAAAATTGCTACTAAAATTGATTCTGTTTCTGGTAATGAAATCTCAAGCAGGACAAGAGTTGCCTATAGATCAAGAACAGGTGAACAAAATGAAGAAAACACTGCAAGAGCATTAACAGATTTAGCATTATATGTAGCAGAAAAAAACGATCAGTCTATAGAACTATCAAATATGTTTAAAGCTGGTTTAGTTACTGGTGTTGGTTGGCTTGATATTGGCGTAAAGAATAATGGTAATATTCCATACATTTTTAACAATGCAGAAAATGAGCTTAATGTAATTTTTGATGTAAGGTCAAGAAATTTAGATTATTCTGATGCTCGTTTTGTAGCACGAGAAAAGTGGTTAGATATTCCAACTTTACAAGCTTTATTTAAAGAAAAAGCAAACCCAGTAATTAAAGAACTTCAAGCTCATAGTTATAACCAAAACTATGGCTTTTCTTTTAATGAAGAGCTAACAAGTGCTGAAGAGTATTTAAATACTCAAGAACAGCGAGCAAAAGTAGTTGAGGTACAGTTTAAACAAACAGAAAAACTTTATACAGTTACTAATAAACTAGGCCAAAGCTTTTCAACATTTGATAAAACACTAGCATATAAGGAGAAAGAAAATGATGTTACTGAAACTTTTAATTACAGGACTTATCTTGTTTATTTTACTGAACACACAGTTTTAGAATTTAAAGCATTAGATTATGACTTTAATGACTTTACGCTTGTACCATTTTTCTTTAAACGAAAAAGAACAACTGGTGAGCCTTATGGTTTAGTAAAATCAGCAATTGACCCACAAAAAGAATATAATAAGCGTAGGTCAAAAGCTTTACACTTATTAAACACAGTGCAAGTTATTGCAGATGTTGATGCAGTGGAAGATCCTAATATTTTAGCAAGAGAAGCAGCCCGACCTGATGGTGTTATTTTAAAACGCCCAGGTAAAGATCTTAAAATTTTAAGAAATGCCGAGCTTGCAAACTCTCAGGTAACTATTATGAATCAGGCAACAGCAGATATTCAAGAAACTACAGGTGTTTTTGATGATCGCTTAGGAAAAAAAACAGATGCAGTATCAGGTGTGGCTATTGCACAAAGGCAAATTGCTTCAACAAATAACCAAATGTTTGCGTTTGATAATTTACGAAAAGTTAAAAAGCAACTTGGTAGAATGGTGTTAAGTTTAATTAGGCAATACTTTACAAGTGAAATGATTATTAACATTACAGATGATATTTCTGTTCCTAAGTTAGTTAGTTTAAATAAAGCAGCAACTGACGAGCAGGGCAATCCTATTTTTGATGAAAATAACAAGTTAGTAAAAATTAATGATGTATCATTTGGTGATTTTGACATTCATGTTGAAGAAGTTAAAGATGCATTAAGCTCGCAAGAGTATGAGCTTAACCAACTTCTAGCATTAAAGTCAGCAGGGGTGGCAATTCCTAATGATTTACTAATTGAATCTACTTCATTAAAAAGTAAAGATAAAATTATTTCAACAAATCAACAATTAAATAATAAGGAGGCTTAATAATGGGTTCAGTATTTAAAGAGGTTGGTGGTTCAGCTCCATCAGCACCGCCAGCTCCTCCACCAGCATCATATATTGATGAGGTTAGAGGGGTAGAGCAAGTACCTGTAAAAAATAGTGATGGTTCTACTACATATGTAACAAGAGCATTGCCACTATCTGCAGAAGAAGAGGCTAAAAAACAGCAGTTAGATAAAATGGCATCTGATGCTTTATCTGAAATTCAAAGGCTATCTTCTCCTGATTATGTTTTTTCAGAATCTACAGCACAAATTTTAGATGACTGGCAAGCAGGGCAGATAGATGCATTGTCTGATAGTTTTGATGATAGAAAACAACTTGAGTCTGATAAATTAGCTAAACGAGGTTTGTCAGATTCAACAGCTGCTAATACAATTGAGCGACAAACTAAACAAGATGAATACGATGCTAAAAAGCAAATTGATAGGCAAAAGTCATCAATTGCTGAAGGTATTAAGTCTAGTGAGTTGTCAAATCAGTATAACTTATATTCGTTAGCTCAAAATCAACTTAACTATGATGCTGCTCAATTACAAAATGGTATTAATAGTAGTTTATCTACAGTTAATGCTATTAATCAGGCAAACCAGGCATCATTAAATGATTATTATAATATGCAATATAAATATGATGCATTAAATAATAATTCAGGTGGTAATGCAGGTGTTTCAAATAGTACTATGCAATCTGCAATTGACTTTGGAGTTAAAGGTTTATTTAACTCGATTATGGGATAAATATTGTAAAAGAGAGGTTAAGCCTCTCTTTTTTATTTTTAAATAAGGATAATTAAAATGAAACAAACAATTAATCAAGCTTTTGAAGATCAAACAAAAGCAATGGATAAATGGTATAAAGAAGAATTTGAACCATTTAAACAGGAAAAAGAAAAGCAAAAGCAAGATT
Organism: Pseudomonadota bacterium; assembly: GCA_002937495.1. Classification (GTDB taxonomy): domain Bacteria; phylum Pseudomonadota; class Alphaproteobacteria; order UBA1280; family UBA12223; genus UBA12223. The sequence continues at coordinate 3,765 of PTJW01000071.1, forward strand.
TTCAGGAATTCTCAAAAATTATTATTAACAATACAAACGAGGTTAAGTATATGCTTTCGTGTATTTATGATAATAAGTTTGAAAATGCAACTAAAACATGGAATGAGTTAAACTTACAGCCAATTATTAAAGATATTAAGTTACAAAATGATGATTTAATTATTACAGATAAAAAAGATAAACAGTTATTAATTAAATTTGATGATTTACTAGCAAATATCGCTAATATTTTAGGATAGTACTATGACTGAAATTAACTTGCATGAAGAATTAAAAGAAATTCGTAAAGAAATTAAAAATTTAAAGTTAGAAATTACACAATACAAGAGTTTTGTAGGCGGTGTGTTATGGGCTTTTATGGCGTTATCTGCAGCGGTAACATTTCTTTATGAGTGGATTAAAGAAGTACTAAAATAAAAAAAGTACTGGTTAGTCGCCAGTACTTCTTGAATTTTCAGGATCATAATAAATATCTGCAGATTTAATATTATCATTATTATCATATGTTACATCTACATAGTAAAATCTTGGGTTTGTATTTGCTTCGCCAACTGTGCCAAATAGTTCCCAAATACCAAATGTTACAACATCTAATGCAGCATGAGTAACCATTCTAAATTTTGCTGCTTTATCGTATGTTAATGAGTATGTAACAATAGTTAAGTTATCAAATTTTTCTTCTTCTACAATATTTGAAGAAATGTTTTCCTCAAAGTTTTTTCTAGTTAGCTGTTCTTTTGCATCTTTTTGTTCAATAGGGCTTGTATCTTTTGATCCTGCCATTACAACAGAACAAGCAGATAATGATAATGCATAAACAGATAATAGTAGATATTTCATAAAAATTTGAGTTCCTTTTTTTTGATAGTTTTTAGATAATATAAAATTATGCAGGTATGGTCAAATAAAAAGGATAAAATAAATGAGAAAAATTACAAAACATATTATACACTGTTCTGATTCGCTATATGGAGATGTGCAATCAATTAAAAGATATCACTTAAGTAAAGGTTGGTTAGATATTGGCTATCACTTTGTTATTAAGCAAGACGGTACAATAGAACTTGGTCGACCATTAGAAAAAATGGGAGCTCATTGCAAGGGGCATAACAAACACTCTATAGGTACATGCTTAATTGGCAGAAAAGTATTTACAGATAAGCAGTTTGCAAGTTTAAAAAAATTACATAAAACATTAGTTTCAGCAATTGGAGAGCTTGAAGTTTACGGGCATTACCAATTAACAGAAAACAAAACTTGCCCAAACTTTAATGCAAAACAAGTATTGAGTAA
>PTJW01000072.1 GCA_002937495.1 Pseudomonadota bacterium
CTATGTATGTTTTTATTTTGCTTTATTGATAGTCTAACTTTTTCAATTGCTGAATGAATATCTGTTGCAATTTCAGAACCCATATCTGCAATATCAAGTTGCTCAGTTTGTAAAAACCTTGAAAAAGTCCTTGCTCCAAACTGCGAAAAGAACCCAATATCATTAGGCATGCTAATTACTAATTCAGGATGAATTAAACCAATTGGCAAAGTTTTCATCCAGGCAAAGTCTCCACTTGCACGAGGGTTTGTACCAACCCAAACTTGAGAATAATTACGACAAAAGAAAATTGTCATATTATCTTTAACAGCCATACTTACTAGCTCTTCAGATTCTGGCATTTTATCTGCTAAATTAATAGAAGATAAGTTACCCTCATCGTCAAACCAGCCTGTTTCATCATTAGTTAAATCAGTATAATAAACCCTTGTTCTATCAACATCATCACTAAACTTATTTAAATCAAAAGGTTTATTACCAATAGCCCATAGCCTATCATGTGCAGAGTAAACCCTTGCAAAACTAGGAGCAATTAACTTGTATGAAATATCTTCAACATCTTTATCAATAACTTCATCATTGAAATGAAGAATAATAAAACCATCTGTTAAACTAGCTGAAGTATGTGAAACCGTTGTTTCAACTTGTGTATTATCGGTAAATTTAATTTTAACTTTTCTATCTTTAGGAAAGTTCTCTGCAAATACATCTGTTTTTAATGATGAATTACTTGCAATTTCAAAACTAAACTTCTTTTGCGATATATACTGGCTAATTTGTTTAACACTTACACCATCATAACTTAATAAATTATCAACTCCGTTTGCAATAATCATTTTATTAGCAAACATTGTTATATTAATTTGGCTATGCTCTGTTATATTTGAGTAAATTTCAGACCATTGTGTATTTTCAAGCCTTCTAAATACTTTACCAGACTGAGTAAATGCCAAAAACTGCATATCTCCATTAACTGTTGGATAATGCTGTAGTTTAGTTATTTTTTCATCTGCTGGTAAGTCATATTCAAGTTTAGAAAATCCATTACGTTTAGACCCTGCTCCAGAATAGTGAATAATCATATTTTTAACAACTTTTGCAAAGTTTGTTGGCATATTAAACTCACTTCTTGAGCTAGACATCATATTTTTAGGAAAAGCTAATTCTACTGTTTGTAAGTTATTTTTCATAACATATAGCCCTCCTTAATGCATGTATTTATAAGGAACAGTCCTTAAAACTTGGTCTGAGTATGTTGCTAAAGTAACTTTATAGTTTTGCTTTGCTTGATTCCACTTACTTTCAAAAAGTGCAATTTCAGAATTTGTATTAACACCTCTTTCATAAATACTTGCCCAAACTAATGCACCCCAAATTAAGCTTTGAACATAATTTGATGAAATATGCATAATGTTTAAAGAGTCTTCCATTTTTAACTGTTGAAAAGCTGGAATATATGTAAATGTGATGTTTGAATCTTTAACATTTTTAAAAAACACTAATGAGCCTTCAATAGAGTATAAATCTTTATTTTCTTTTGAAATAATATTACCATTTGCGAGTTTAATTTTATCAAATAAGTAAAAGTCATCTGGTAGTTCAAAAAATCCATCAGTCATTTCAATATTTACAGACTTAAGCATTTTATGTTTTAAAAAAGCTAAGTTTTCTTGCAGTAATTCATGATATGCAGAGTTTAACCAAGTTAATGCTTTTACAGAAAGGTCAGTATCAGGAGTATCTTCATTATGAGAATAAGATATAATCTTTTCTACTAAATCTTTAACTGTCATTGTTATTCCTCCTATAAAGAAAAACGCAAGAGTTTTAACCCTTGCGCTTAATAATTTTAATAGTTAAGTATTAGTCTTCTTGTGAAGCTACAAAAATATTAACTACACCATGGTCAACTCCGTTGAATACTAATTTTTCAACGCCTCTAATTTCATCAATTGCGAAACCATTTTCATGACCATAATCATCAGAATCTTCTTTATAGTTTGTTTTCTTGCCCCATGCTACACAAGCTGCTTGTGCACCAGCTAATACACAGTGTGTAACATCAGCACCTGCTTCGCCAGCACCTGCTAGTACAGGCATATCTTCACATTCAACAATCATAACACCATCCCACATGCCTTTAACTTTTTGGCCATGTACAAATACAGATTCTGCTAAAGCCACAGAGCTATTTGTGTTAACTTCTCTAAATGCTACATCTTCCATTAAATCTCTAACAGCAAATGGATGTGCAAACATTACGAAAACCTCTTCGTATTTACCATCTTTTGCTTTAATTTGGAATGGGCGAACTCTTCTATCACCTGATAATGTTGCCTTACGCTTAGCAATTGAAATTAGCTTTGTTGAAAGCTTATCTGTTGCTGTATCTACTTTTGCTAATGCAGTTGCATGAGAATCATCCCAATTTGCATCTGTTGAACCATAAATATATCTTGATCTATCACGGCCAACTGTTGTATCAGTTAAAGCTAAGATAATATCATTTTTTAATCTATCACAAGCCCAGTCAACTAAAGCATCTCTTGCTTGATTTCTTAGGTTGAAAGCTACTCTTTTTTCGCTCATTTCACCTTTTAGAACAACGCCATGTCTTAAAGTATCAACTTCTACTTTTTGAGTGTGGAAAATTAAGTCTTCTTCTTGACCTTTTAGTGCTGCAGCACCTGTTACACCATTACCTGTTAGTTTACTTCTTAGTTGAACAGTAATAGCATCACCTGGTTGTTTAGTTAGCTCTTCATTTGTTTGAATTAAGCTATTTGAATCTGCACCCATGAAGTTATAAAATGGGTTATGGTTAAGGTATTCTTTCATCACCTCTTTTGACCAAGCCTGAGCTGATGCACCGTGTGTTGATTCAATTGTGTGTGTCATAATTTTATTTCCTTTTTTATGTTTTATCTATAAAAAAAAGAAGCAAGTGAATCATCAACTTGCTTTTCTGGTTTTATAGAAGAATTTTGTGTTATTGCATTGCCAATATCAGAAAACACACTTGCTTGCTGTACTGGTTTTGCTGGAGTTTGCTTAATAATTTGTTTTTGCTTTTTTTTATTTTGCATTTCATTATTAAGTTCGTCTTTTAAGCTTTGTTTGATTTGCTCAACCGATGAACCATATTTTTGTGTAAATTCTAAATAAGGCTGCATTGACTTTGCAATATGTAAAGCAGTTAATGGCGGACAATCAGATTTTTTAACCTCATCTAATAAGTGAGGATATAACTGAACTGCTTTATTATATGCAGATTTACCATCCATTTTAATTAACTCATCATACTTAATATCAAACAAGGCTAAAGTTTTTCTGATAATATCTTCATAATGTAAAATTTGTTGTTCTTTAACTTTATTTACATCAAAATCATCAGAAACAGTTTGCCTGTTTTCATTAATATTTGTTTTAACTTGCTTGTTTTTTGTTGTTTCTAATAAAGACTGTTTTTTGCCTTCTATTTGTTCAAGCTTAGTTAAAATATCATTAATTTTGGCAGACTGTGACTTTAGTTTGTCCTCCATAGTTGTCTCCTTTATGTATAAAAAAAGAGCCGAGAGTAAACTCTCGGCTCAAACTATCCCAAAATTATAGAATGAAATCTGTATTTCTACTTTTCTCATTCTATAAATATGATATCAAAGCCTGAGACACAAGTCAACACCCTAATTTCAAATGAGACATTTTATAAAAAATATATTGACTATTATAACTAATAAATCTATATTGCAAACTTCTTGTTTTACCTTTTAAATATTTAATAAAAATGAAAAGCCTTTCAGCAGAATACTTCTTAATTGAGCAATACTTAAAGCTTAACAAATACTTTGATAAAGCAGAACCTATTTTTGTTTACAAAGTTTTTCTTAAAAACTACTGTATTAAGTTTATTCCTATTTATATAAACGACGATTCTGTTGATTTATATAATGAAACCGAACTATTGAAATACTTTAATGAGCATGTAAATAAAGAACTATGTTATGAAAAAAGAGTTTATGTACTGAACCCTTTTGCAAATTTACACAATAATGTTTATTCATTAAAAAATCCACCATCATCTTTAACACATCAAAACCAGTGTTATTTTAAAGATTTTATTAATGCATTAAATAAGTACAATCTAAAACTTTGTAAAAAAGATGATAACAAATTATCTATTTGCGAAAAATAAAAAAAAGAGCCTATTGTAGGCTCTTTTTTATTTAATTACATTTTACCATTTTCTTGGAATGAGTAATAACCTTCTTTACCAATAATGATATGATCAATAACTGATAACTCTTGGTCAACCATCATTAAAGCTTGTTGAAAACTCATAGTAAAGTTTAAATCTTGTGGTGATGGGCTTGGATCTCCAGAAGGGTGGTTATGGCATAATACAACCCCTACTGCTTGCTGTAATAAAATTGATTTAATAATTTCTCTTGTTGATACAGCTGAAGAATTAACCGATCCTTGGAATAACATTTGCGCTTTAATTAAAAAGCCTTTTGCATCATATGTTATAACCCACATTTCTTCACTTGTTTTATGTGCAAGTAATGATTTTAGGTATTTAATTAATTTAGGGTATTCACCAATGTTAACTTTTTCTTGCTTAGCTAGGCTTTGCTCAGAAGCTAACATTAAAGCTTTAGCAACCTTTAAATCAAATGCTACTTTTTCGCCAATACCTTTAACTTTTGTAAGCTCAAAGTCATTTGCATGAAGCACATTATATAAGTTACCAAAATGGCTAATAAGTTGCTTTGCTAGTGGCTTAACATCACGCCTAGGTAATGAATTAAACAAGAACAACTCTAAAATCTCATACTCTTGCAAGCCGTTAATACCAGCTTGTAGAAATCTTTGTCTTAGTCTATCTCTATGCCCTAATGCGTGATTGTCTGCCATTATAATCTACCCTTTTTATAAATTACTTTTTATTGTAAGGTGGTTTTAAATAGTTTTTTTCTGAAACTGTTAAAATTTCATAACCATCAT